>NZ_JBSFNO010000050.1:0-61762 GCF_053981095.1 Nocardia sp. NPDC003693 | reverse complement strand
GCGATGTCACGGAGTTTGACCGTGCGCCGCGCGGCGATGGGATGCAGGAACGCCTGTTTCTCGTTGGGCGTGTCCGGCGTGTCGAGCCGTCGGCGAGATTCCCCACCCCGCCCCACCGGGTGTCCCCACCGCGCCCCACCGTCGCCGGAAATGGGCGCTATCTGCGGGTTTGCTGGCTGTTGTCGGATCCCGGCCGAGGCGTGCCGCGCGTGTCGGGGGAACAGGGGCGAAAGTTCCCCACCCGCGTGATAGCTGCGATGACCTGCGAAGTTCGCCAAGCGGGGACCGAGATCACCGCCGCTTTCGATTGAAAGTGGGGGAAAGTGGGGTAATGTGGAGCGCGCACTACAGGAGGCCAACAGTCGAGAGGTGATCCGGTAGGAGGTGTCGGGACTTGTTTCTCGGGACCTACACCCCTCGGCTGGACGATAAAGGGCGACTCACGTTGCCTGCGAAGTTCCGTGACGAGCTGGCGGGAGGGTTGATGGTCACGAAGGGACAGGACCACAGCCTTGCCGTTTATCCGAAGGACGAGTTCACCGCGCTGGCGCGGCGAGCCGCGGCGGCGTCGCGGAGCAACCCGCAGGCCCGGGCGTTCGTCCGGAACCTGGCCGCCTCCACCGACGAACAGCGCCCGGACGCTCAGGGCCGGATCGTGCTGTCGGCCGAACACCGTCGCTACGCCGGACTGACCAAGGATTGCGTGGTCATCGGCTCGGTCGACTTTCTCGAGATTTGGGACAAGGCGGCGTGGGAGTCCTACCTCGCCGAACACGAGGAGGATTACTCGCAGGCTGGAGACGAGTCGCTGGGCGGGATCTTCTAGCCCACAGCGAGGCGAGTGCCCTGCGGCCTCTGCCCGACACGGACCCTGACGTACTTCCCCAACGCCAGGTGCCGCGCTTCGGTCAGAGACCACGGGGCATTGGTCACCGACGCTGAAAACGCAGTGCCGGCCCAGGGTTTCGATGAAATCCGGCCGAACAGTGCGGTGAAGTCCGACCGAACAGTTCAGTGAAGTCCGAATCGCGAGCGACCCATACGTGGCCGTGCGACGAATGTGAGGCAGGATCCGGGAGGCCGAAGGTGAACCGAGACAGTGACGGTCCCCGCCATGTTCCGGTTCTCCTCGATCGCGCCGACGAAATCCTCGGTCCCGCACTGGAATCGGGTGGTCCCGGCGCCGTCTACCTGGACTGCACGCTCGGTCTGGGCGGTCACGCGGAGCACTTCCTGCGCACGTACCCGAACATCCGGCTGGTCGGTCTCGATCGCGATACCAACGCCCTGAAGTTGGCGGGCGAGCGGCTGAGCCCGTTCCAGGACCGAATCACCCTGGTGCACACCAGATACGACGGCATCGCCGACGCGCTGGACGAGGCGGGCCTGCCCGCGCGCGGTTCGGTGCACGCGATCCTCATGGACCTGGGCGTGTCCTCCATGCAGCTGGACGAAGCCGATCGCGGCTTCGCCTATTCCATCGACGCACCCCTGGACATGCGGATGGACCCGAGCACCGGGCCCACCGCCGCCGACGTGCTCAACACCTACTCGCACGGCGAATTGGCCAGGGTCCTCAAGGTTTACGGTGAGGAGCGCTTCGCGGGCAAGATCGCCTCCGAAGTCGTCCGCCGCCGTGCGCGCACCCCCTTCACCACCAGCGCCGCGCTGGTGGAACTGCTCTACGACACCATTCCCGCCGCCACCCGCCGCACCGGCGGCCACCCCGCCAAGCGCACCTTCCAGGCGTTGCGGGTGGAGGTCAACCGCGAACTCGAATCCCTCGAACTGGCCATGCCCGCCGCGCTGGACGCGCTGGCGCCGGGCGGCCGGATCGTCATCATGAGCTACCAGTCGCTCGAGGACCGGGTGGTGAAGGCGGCGCTGACCAAGCGGTCGGTCTCGCGTACCCCCCTGGACCTGCCCTATGAACTGCCAGGTATGGGACCGGAATTCAAGATTCTGACCCGGGGCGCGGAGAAGGCCACCGAGCAGGAGATCGAGCAGAACCCGCGTGCCACCCCGGTGCGCATGCGGGCCGCGGAACGAATCGCAGGGGAGGCAGGGCAATGAGGCGGGAGCGGAGCGTCACCACGCGGGGGCAGATTCGAATGCGGCGGCGAACCGGGCATTACTGGAGGTGGCACGCCGGCCCGGCGTGGAACGGGGCCGGGCTATGACGATCAGGACGCAGTCCGCGGGCCGGGGGGCACGGCGGGCGCAGGCGGCGGACCGGGTGAAATCGGGTGCGGCACAGCGCGCCTACGCGCGCCGCAGCAGTCGTGCCCGGACCGAGCTGCCGCAACTGCTCCGCCGGTCCGGCGGGCCCGCCCCGCGCGGCCGGATGTCCTTCGTGGCCAGCATCATCGCGCTGCTCGGCTGCGGTCTGGCGCTGACGCTGCTGCTGACCACCCGCGCCACCGAGGGCAGCTATCAGCTCGGTGACGCGCGCCGGTCGAACCAGCAGCTCTCGGACGAGCGGGCCGCGCTGCAGCGTGAGGTGGAGGCCGCCGATTCCGCGCCCGAGCTGGCCGCGCGCGCCGCGCAGCTGGGCATGATCCCGGCCAAGGATCCCGCGCGCCTGCTGATCGGCCCGGACGGCGAGGTGACGGTGGTCGGCGATCCGGTTCCCGCACAGGGCAATCCGGCCGCCCCGCTGAACACCACGCCGCCCGCGGCCGTCGCCCAGCCGCCGCGCTCGGTCTCGGCCCCCGGCGCGGGTGAGCGCCTGGTGCCGGTGACCACGACCGCCAAACCGCCGACGACAGCGCCCGCTCCGGCGCAGGCCCCGCAGCTTCCGGGCGCTCAGGTCCCGTCGCTGCAGGCCGCGCCGAACGGTGCCCCTCGGTGAGCCCTTCCCGCGCCGGCCGCGACGGCCGGAGCCGCTCGGATTCCCCGCGTGCGCGTTCGGCGCCCGCCCGGAACCGAACCGGCTCCGGCCGTGCCGGTTCCGGGCCGGGCCGCCGTCCCCGCCCGCGCAACGCCTCGGGCATGGACGCCTCCACCCGGTTCCGTTTCGGGGTCGGCCGCCTGGTCATGCTCATCGCCCTGCTGGTCTCGGCGATCCAATTGCTGTGGGTGCAGAGCTTTTCCGCGCCGGAGCTCTCGGCCGAGGCCGCCAGCCAGCGCACGGTGAAGCTGCCCGATCCGGCGACCCGCGGCCCGATCACCGATCGCTACGGGCATTCGCTGGCCTTCACCATCGCCGCCAAGGCGCTCACCTTCCAGCCGGTGCGGGTGCGCAAGGATCTGGCCGACGCGCACGCCAAGGATTCGACCAAGCCCGATCCGGACGACCGGATGAAGGCGATCGCCAAATACATTCACGAGAAGCTCGGCATCGCGGCGCCGGAGAAGGACATCCTGGCCCTGCTGCAGAGCGACGAGCCGTGGACCTATCTGGTACGCAACGTGGATCCCCGCATCGCCGCCGACATCAGCCTGAAGTTCCCCGAGGTCGGCACCGAGCGCCAGGACATGCGCGAATACCCGGGCGGGTCGCTGGCGGCGAACGTGATCGGCGCGACCGGCTGGGACGGGCACGGCCAGATCGGCCTGGAGTCCGCGATGGACGCCATTCTCGCCGGTTCGGACGGTTCCATGACCTACGACCGCGGTTCGGACGGCGCGGTCATCCCGGGGTCCTGGCGTGATCAGCAGCCCGCGGTGAACGGCTACGGCGTGGAGCTGACCCTCGATCAGGATCTGCAGTACTACGTGCAGCAGCAGGTGCAGCAGGCCAAGGAGAACTCGGGCGCGCAGGCCGCCTCGGCGGTGGTGCTGGACGCGCACACCGGCCAGGTGCTGGCCATGGCGAACGACAACACCTTCAATCCCGCACTGGGGCCCAAGTATTGGTCCACCTCGGATCTGGGCAACCCGACCGTGCAGGAGGTGTACGAGCCCGGCTCGGTCAACAAGATCGTCACCGCGGCCGCCGCCATCGAGTACGGCCTGACCACCCCGGACGAGGTGCACCAGGTACCCGGCAGCATCTTCACCGGCGGCGTCACCGTGCACGACGCCTGGGATCACGGCGTCGCGCCGTACACCACGACCGGCATCTTCGGTAAGTCGTCGAACGTGGGCACGCTGATGCTGGCCCAGCGCGTCGGCGAGGACCGCTATTTCGACCTGCTCAAGAAGTTCGGCCTGGGTCAGCGCACCGGGGTCGGCCTGCCCGGCGAGAGCGCGGGCGTGGTGCCCGCGCGCGACCAGTGGTCCGGCTCGACCTTCGCGAACCTGCCCATCGGCCAGGGTCTTTCGATGACGACCCTGCAGATGGCGGCCATGTACCAGGCCATCGCCAACGACGGGGTGCGGATTCCGCCGCGCATCGTCAAGGCGCGGATCGCCCCGAACGGCGAGCGCATCGAAGAGGAACAGCCCGAGAGTGTCAAGGTGGTGAGCCCGGAGACCGCGGCCACGCTGCGCCGCATGTTCCAGTCGGTGGTGCAGCGCGACCCGCGCGGCGTCCAGACCGGCACCGGCGGCCCGGCGGCGATCGAGGGTTATCAGGTGGCGGGCAAGACCGGCACCGCGCAGCAGATCGATCAGAAGTGCCGCTGCTACTCCACCGATCGCTACTGGATCACGTTCGCCGGTATGGCTCCGGCCGACAATCCGCGCTACGTGATCGGCATGATGCTGGACGCGCCGGTGCGCAGTTCGGACGGCAGCGGTGGCGGTTCGGTCGCGCCGCTGTTCCACAGCATCGCGTCCTGGGCGCTGCAGCGCGATCGCGTGCCGCCGTCGCCACCGGTCGAGCCGCTGGTTCTGCAGGCGAGTTAGCGCGGAAAACGATGGGCGGCACGTTCGGCGCGGTCGGTGTGCGCGGTGGTGGGTGAGCGAACTGCGCCGTGCCGGTGGCCCGGCGATCCAACACAGGTAACCTGACACGTCGATCCGGGTGAATGCGGAGGCTCGCCTTCGAGTCCCGAGGCCGGATTTCTACCCCATGACAAGAGTCCCGGAGAGGAGCTTCGTGCCCGCGCAATCGGATCCGCGTCGCGGAGATTCGATGGAGCCGCGCAGCGGAAGTTCGATTCCGCCGCAGGTACTTCGGCCGACCGCCCCACCTGCGACGTCCTTGCGGGCGGTGGCGGAACTGACGGGCGCGCGCCCGGCGGGTGCGGCCGAGGTGCCGGCGCAGGTGCAGGTCACCGGTATCGAGCAGCGATCGAACGCGGTACTGCCCGGTGATCTGTTCGCCGGTCTGGCCGGTGCGCACGCGCACGGCGCCCGCTTCGCCCGGGCGGCGGTGGAACGGGGCGCGGTGGCGATCCTCACCGATCCGGCCGGGGCCGAGCTGATCGGCGACATCGACGTGCCGGTGCTGGTGCACGACGCGCCGCGCGCGATTCTCGGCGCGTTGTCCTCGGCCGTGTACGGCGATCCGTCCCGCACCCTGCGCATCATCGGCATCACCGGCACCTCCGGCAAGACCACGACCTCGTACCTGGTGGAAGCTGGGCTGGCGGCCGCGGGGCTGCGCACCGCGCTCATCGGCACGATCGAGACCCGCATCGGCGGGGACCGGGTGCCCTCGGCGCTGACCACCCCCGAGGCGCCGCAGCTGCACGCCATGTTCGCGGTGATGGTCGAGCGCGGGGTGCAGGCGGTGGTCATGGAGGTCTCGAGCCACGCGCTGGCGCTGGGCCGGGTGGACGGGGTGGAGTTCGCGGTCGGCGCGTTCACCAACCTGTCCCAGGACCACCTGGACTTCCACGCCGACTTCGAGGACTACTTCGCCGCCAAGCGCCGGCTGTTCGTGCCGGACGGCTCGGCGGTGGTGCCCGCGGCGCGGTCGGTGGTCTGTATCGATGACGAGTGGGGTGTGCGGCTGGCGGGCGACATCGCCGTGGCCGCCGCCGCGACCGGTGATCGGGAGCTGATCACCGTGGCCACCCGTCCGGGCGTCGCCGCCGACTGGGTCGCGAGCGCGGCCCGGGCCGGCGCGGCCGGGACCCAGGAGTTCACCGCGTCCGGACCGGGCGCGAACATGGATGTGCGCCTGCGGCTTCCGGGCGCGTACAACATCGCCAACGGCCTGCTCGCGCTGGCCGTGTGCACCGCGGCGGGCGCCGATCCGGCGGCCGCGGCGGGTGCGCTGGGTGAGGTGGATGTGCCCGGGCGCATGCAGCGGGTGGATCGCGGTCAGGAGTTCCTGGCCGTGGTCGACTACGCGCACAAGCCCGCGGCCATCGAATCGGTGGTGGCGACGCTGCGCGCGTTGCTCGCCGAGCAGGGCGGTGGACGCCTCGCGGTGGTGGTCGGCGCGGGTGGTGATCGCGATGCCGGCAAGCGCCCGCTCATGGGTGCGGCCGGGGCGCGCGGCGCCGATCTGCTCATCATCACCGACGACAATCCCCGCGGTGAGGATCCGGCGGTCATTCGCGCCGCGGTCCGGGACGGAGCCGAGGCGGTTCCGGCGGCCGAACGCGGGCAGGTCCGGGAGGTCGGGGACCGGGCCGACGCGATCACGGCCGTCGTCGACTGGGCGAGTCCGGGCGATGTGGTGCTGATCGCGGGCAAGGGACATGAGACAGGGCAGGAGATTTCGGGAGTGAAGTATCCGTTCGACGACCGTGAGGTGCTCGCGGTGGCCTTGTCGCGAAAGACGAGGGATCTGACGCATTCATGATCGAGATGACTTTGCGGGAGATCGCGGACATCGTGGGCGGCACGCTGCACGATGTTCCCGACCCCGAGGCGAAGGTCACCGGAGCGGTCGAATTCGATTCGCGCGCAATTGGTTCCGGTGATCTGTTTCTGGCGTTGCCGGGTGAGCGCGCCGACGGCCACGATTTCGCGGCCAAGGCGGTGGCCCAGGGCGCGGTAGCGGTGCTGGCCGCGCGGCCGGTGGGCGCGCCCGCGGTGGTGGTCGAGCCGCGACCGCACGCGAGCCGCGCGATCGCGCTGGCACACGACGCCGACGGCTCGGGCGCCGCGGTGCTCGAGGCACTGGGCAAGCTGGCCCGCGCGAGTGTGGACCGCCTGGTGGCGGCCGGCGGCCTGACCGTGGTCGGGGTGACCGGATCCTCCGGCAAGACCTCCACCAAGGATCTGCTGGCGGCCGTGCTGGCCCCCCTCGGCGCCGTGGTGGCCCCGCCCGGGTCGTTCAACAACGAACTCGGGCACCCCTGGACGGCCCTGCGCGCCGACGCGAACACCCGCTTCCTGGTGCTCGAGCTGTCCGCGCGCGGCCCCGGGCACATCAGGCACCTGACCGAGATCGCCCCGCCGAACGCCGGCGTGGTGCTGAACATCGGCACCGCGCACCTGGGCGAGTTCGGCAGCCAGGAGGTGATCGCGCAGACCAAAGGTGAACTGGTGGAGGCACTTCCGGCCTCCGGTCTGGCCGTGCTCAATCTCGACGACCACCTCGTCGCGAAGATGGCGTCGCGGACCGCGGCCCGCGTGGTCACCGTCGGCCTGAACTCGAACGCCGACATCCGCGCCACCGACGTGCGTATGGACGATCAGGCCCGGGCCCGCTTCACCCTGCACGCCGGCGGCGGATCGATCCCGATCGAGCTCGCGGTGCACGGGGAACACCAGGTCGGCAACGCACTCTCCGCGGCCGCGGTGGCCCTGGATCAGGGCGCGGATCTGGCGACCGTGGCCGCCGCGCTCGCCGGCGCCAACGCCGCCTCGGTGCGCCGCATGGACGTGCGCACCCGCGCGGACGGCGTCACCGTCATCAACGACTCCTACAACGCCAACCCCGATTCGGTGCGGGCCGCGCTCAAGGCGCTGGTCACCATGTCCCGCGCGGGCGGCACCGACGGGCGCGGGCGCGAGATCGGCCGCCGCCGCAGCTGGGCCGTGCTCGGGGAAATGGGTGAGCTGGGCGACGATTCGGTCATCGAGCACGATCGCATCGGCCGCCTGGTGGTGCGCCTGGACGTGGACCGGCTCATCGTGATCGGCACCGGCCGCCCCTCGCACGGCATGCATCAGGGCGCGGTCATGGAAGGGTCGTGGGGCGAGGAGTCGGTGCTGGTGCCCGACCTCGATTCCGCGATAGCGATATTGGACGATGAGCTCGAGGCGGGCGATGTGGTGCTGGTGAAAGCGTCCAAGTCCGTGGGGCTCTGGACGGTGGCCGAACACCTGATGGCCGCCGCCGGTCGGGAGGCCGTGCAGTGACCCAGATTCTGTTGTCGGCGGCGATCGCCCTCGGCGTCTCCATCCTGCTGACCCCGGTGGTCATCCGCTACTTCGCCAAACAGGGCTTCGGCCAGGAGATCCGGGTCGACGGCCCGGAGAGCCACAAGGCCAAGCGCGGCACCCCCACCATGGGCGGCGTCGCGATCATCGTCGGCATGTGGGCGGGTTACCTGGGCTCGCACCTGATCTCCATGAGCTACGGCGAGCCCGGCCCCTCGGCGTCGGGTCTGCTGGTGATGGGCCTGGCCACCGCGCTCGGCCTGGTCGGCTTCCTGGACGACCTGATCAAGCTGCGCAAGCAGCGCAACCTCGGGCTCACCGCGGCCGGCAAGTACATCGGCCAGCTGACCTCGGCCGTGGTGTTCGGCGTGCTGGCGCTGCAGTTCAAGGGCGCCAACGGTTTGACCCCGGCCAGCCGGCACCTGTCCTACACCCGGGACATCACCACGGTGTCGATGAGCGTGGTCGTGTTCCTGTTCTTCGTGGCCCTGGTCGTGGTCGCCTGGTCCAACGCGGTCAACCTGACCGACGGCCTGGACGGGCTGGCGGCGGGTTCGATGTCGCTGGTGCTGGGCGCGTACATGATCATCACCTTCTGGCAGTGGCGCAACGCGTGCTCCACGCACCCGGAGGCGGGCTGCTACAACGTGCGCGATCCGCTGGATCTGGCGCTGGTCTGCGCCGCGGGCGGCGCGGCCTGTATCGGCTTCCTGTGGTGGAACGCGGCGCCCGCCAAGATCTTCATGGGCGACACCGGTTCCCTCGCGCTGGGCGGCCTGCTGGCGGGCCTGTCCGTCACCACCCGCACCGAGCTGCTGATGATCGTGATCGGCGCGCTGTTCGTGGCCGAGGCGGCCTCGGTCATCCTGCAGGTGGCGGTGTTCCGCACCACGCGTAACCGATTGTTCAAGATGGCTCCGTTCCATCACCACTTCGAATTGAGCGGCTGGGCCGAAACGACGGTGATCATACGGTTCTGGTTGCTGGCCGGCATCGCGTCGGCCGTCGGCCTTGGCCTGTTCTACAGCGATTATCTTTCTGCGGTCGGGTGAACTGATGGTTGAGCATTCACAGCATTCCCAGCACAATCCCCGGGTCCTGCGGTCGCCCGGGCCCATGCTCGAATTCCTGCGCGGCCGTGACGTTCTCGTCGCCGGGTGGGGGGTGTCCGGGCGCTCGCTGGTCGAGCCGCTGCAGGACATCGGCGCCCGCCCGGTGGTGACCGACGGCGGCGGCAAGGCCCTGGCCGAGGCAGCCGAACTCGGACTGGAGACCGCCACCCCGGCGGATCTGCTCGAACCCGATGCGCTGCAACGCTTCGCGCTGGTGATCACCAGCCCGGGCTGGCGCCCCGATTCCCCGGTGCTGGTTTCCGCTGTCACCGAGGGCATTCCGGTGTGGGGTGACGTCGAGTTCGCGTGGTGGGTCGATCAGGCCCGCATCTACGGGCCGGTGCGCAAGTGGCTCGTGGTGACGGGCACCAACGGCAAGACCACCACCACCCAGATGACGCATTCGATCCTGCGTTCGGCGGGCATTCCCAGTGTGGCGTGCGGCAACATCGGCCTGCCCATCCTGGACGCGCTGCGGCGCAGCCCGGGCCCGCAGGTGCTCGCGGTGGAACTGTCCTCGTTCCAACTGCATTGGGCGCCCTCGGTCCGGCCCGAGGCCGGCGTGGTGCTGAATGTGGCCGAGGATCACCTGGATTGGCACGGCGGCCTGGACGCGTACGCCGCGGCCAAGGCGCGCGCGCTGACCGGACGCGTCGGCGTGGTCGGTCTCGACGATCAGGTCGCCGCGGCGCTGGCCCGAAAGTCCAAGGCGCGCCGCACCGTCGGCTTCCGCATCGGCGTCCCGGCCGACGGCGAACTCGGCGTGGTGGACGGCAAGCTGCTCGATCGCGCCTTCACCAAGGCCGCGATCCTGGCCGAGACCGCGGACATCAGCCCGCAGGGCCCGGCCGGCATCGCCGACGCGCTCGCCGCGGCCGCGCTCACCCGCAGCATCGACGTGGCCCCGCAGTTCGTGAAAGAGGGCCTGCAGGAACACAAGGTCGGCCCGCATCGCGCCGCCTTCGTGCGTGAGCTGTGCGGGGTGGAGTTCGTCGACGATTCCAAGGCGACCAACCCGCACGCCGCGCGCTCGTCGATCCTGGCGCACCAGTCGGTGATCTGGGTCGCGGGCGGTCAGCTCAAGGGCGCGGGCGTGGAGGATCTGGTGGAGGAGGTGCGCGAGCATCTCGTGGCCGCCGTGGTTTTCGGCGTCGACGCACCCGTGATCGCGGCCGCGCTGGCGCGACACGCGCCGGATGTCCCGGTTGTGGAGCTGAATTCGGGGGACGATGCAGGAATGGGTGACGCCTTCACCGAAATCGAGCCCGAAGCGGTGATGGCTCGTGCGGTCCGGGTGGCCGCCGGTTACGCCACCCGCGGCGACGTCGTGCTGCTGGCTCCGGCCGCGGCTTCACTGGATATGTTCGCCGACTACACCCATCGCGGACGGAGTTTCGCCGCCGCGGTGCAGGCCCTGGACGAGAAGGACATCGGGAGAACGGAATGACGGCGTCGCGGCGGGCGGGGGACAAGCCGCTGCCGCGCGCCGACAAGCCGGCCCCGGCCCGGCGGACCAGGACCGCCTGGTTCGCCGCCTGGCTGGCCCGCCCGCTGGCCTCGTTCCACCTGGTCGTCACGATCGCCCTGCTGCTGACCGTGCTCGGTCTGGTCATGGTGCTCTCGGCGTCCAGCGTGGAGTCCTATGCCGTTGGCAAATCCGCGTATTCGCTGTTCATCCAGCAGGCGGTGCTGGCGGCGTTCGGCGCGGTGCTGTTCTACATCGCGCTGCGAATTCCCATGCGGCTCATGCGCCAGCTGTCGTTCCCGGTGTTCGCGCTCTCGGTGGTGCTGCTGGTGCTGGTGCTCATCCCGGGCATCGGCACCGAGGTGCAGGGTTCGCGGCGCTGGTTCGACCTCGGCCTGGTGTCGGTGCAGCCCTCGGAGATCGCCAAGGTGACGCTGGTGGTGTGGGGTTCGCACCTGCTGGCCTCGCGGCAGACCGAAAAGGCCGGGTACAAGGACATTCTCATGCCCCTGGTGCCCGCCGGTCTGCTGGTGTGCTTCCTGGTGGTGCTCGAACCCAACCTGTCCACCACGATCGCACTGGGCATCGTGCTGTCCTCGCTGCTGTGGTTCGGCGGGCTGCCGCTGCGCATGTTCGTGACCATCGCGGTCTCGGGCGCGGTGGCGGCGGGCATCCTGGCGCTCTCGGCGGGATACCGCTCCGATCGCATGCGCGCGTTCTTCAATCCCGGCGACGATCCGCAGGGCATCGGCTACCAGGCCCGCCAGGCGCTGTATTCGCTGGCGGACGGCGGGATCTGGGGCCGCGGGCTCGGGCAGTCGCGGGCCAAGTGGAGCTATCTGCCCAACGCGCACAACGACTTCATCTTCGCGATCATCGGCGAGGAGCTCGGCTTCCTCGGATGTGCGCTGGTGCTCGGGCTTTTCGCGCTCTTCGTCTACACCGGCCTGCGCATCGCGACGCGTTCGCTGGATCCGTTCCTGCGCCTGCTCGCGGCCTCGGCGACCACCTGGATCACCGGGCAGGCGCTGATCAACGTCGGCTACGTGGTCGGCCTGCTGCCGGTGACCGGTCTGCAGCTGCCGCTGGTGTCGGCGGGCGGCTCCTCGCTCGCGATCACGCTGTTCATGTTCGGCATCATCGCCAACGCCGCCCGGCACGAGCCCGAGGCGGTGGCGGCGCTGCACGCCGGGCAGGACGGCCGGGTCAGCCGGATGCTGCGGCTGCCGATTCCCGAGATGTATTCCCCCGCACGGGCGCAGGCCGCCCGGGCGCGCAAGGCCAAGGCGAAGCCGAAGCCCGCACCCCGGTCCGGCGCCAAGCCCAAGGGCGGGATGAAGGCCGCGCCGCCGCGCCGCGCCCTGCCGAACGGCGGCCGGGGCCGGGCCGCGGACCCGAGAGCCCGATCGGTGGACTCCGATTCGGCCCGCCGCACCAGCCGCTCCACCGAATCGTGGCGCGGCACCCGGGCCTGGGAGCCCAGCTATCCCATGAAACACGCGAGAGAACGGGGAGATTCGAGGTGAGTGCGCAGCGGGCGCTCTCGGTGGGTGCGGCCGCGGACGGCACCACGCGGCCGATGATCACGGCCGGCGGTGGCACAATCGTCGCGGGAGCGCGGATCGTGGTGGAGGTGGCAGGTCGTGGCTGAGGTAGCGGGCAACGGGCAGGGTGTGGACGCCGAACAGGGCGCGGGCACAGCGGGAATGACGCGGGCGAGTGACCTCCCCGAGCTGTTGCAGCGGGTGCACATGATCGGTATCGGCGGTGCGGGCATGTCCGGCATCGCCCGGATCCTGCTCTCGCGCGGCGGCCTGGTGTCGGGTTCGGACGCCAAGGAGAGCCGGGGTGTGCTGGCGCTGCGAGCGCGCGGCGCGCAGGTGCGCATCGGGCACGACGCCGGTGCGCTGGATCTGCTGCCCGGCGGCCCGTCGGCGGTGGTGACCACCTTCGCCGCCATTCCCAAGACCAATCCCGAACTGGTGGAGGCGCATCGGCGCGGGGTCCCGGTGCTACTGCGCCCGGCCGTGCTGGCCGCGCTCATGCAGGGCCACAAGACCCTGCTGGTCTCGGGCACGCACGGCAAGACCTCGACCACCTCGATGCTGGTGGTGGCGCTGCAGCACTGCGGCGCGGATCCGTCGTTCGCGGTCGGCGGCGAGTTGAACGAATCGGGCACCAACGCCCATCACGGCACCGGCGGCATCTTCGTGGCCGAGGCCGACGAGAGCGACGGCTCACTGCTGCAGTACGCGCCGGATGTGGCGGTGGTGACCAACATCGAGTCCGACCACCTGGACTACTTCGGCACCGACGAGGCCTACACGCAGGTCTTCGACGACTTCGTCGATCGGCTGCAGCCGGGCGGCCGGCTGGTGGTGTGCCTGGACGATCCGGGTTCGCTGGGCCTGGCGCGACGGTCGCTGGTCCGCCTGGCCGAGGATCCGCGCGGTATCGAGATCATCGGTTACGGCTCGGGCGATCCGGACGACACCGCGGATCCGGCGGTGCCGGTCGGCGCGCGGCTGCTGTCCTTCGAGCCCCGCGATGTCGGCGGGGTCGCGGTCTTCCAGCTCGCCGACGAAGCCACCCCGCGCACGCTGCGCCTGTCGGTGCCGGGCCGCCACATGGCGCTCAACGCGCTGGGCGCGCTGCTGGCGGCGCGGGCCGCGGGCGCCGATCTCGCCGAGATCATCCAGGGCCTGGAGGGTTTCGGCGGGGTGCACCGGCGTTTCCAGCTCACCGGGCGCGAACACGGCGTGCGCGTCTTCGACGACTACGCCCACCATCCGACCGAGGTGCGCGCGGTGCTCAGCGCCGCCGCGGAACTGGTGGCGCAGGAGGCCCGCGACGGCGCGCGCTCGCGCCCGGGCCGGGTCATCGTGGTCTTCCAGCCGCATTTGTACAGTCGGACCGCCACATTCGCGACGGAGTTCGGCACCGCCCTCTCGCTCGCGGACGAGGTGGTCGTGCTCGATGTGTACGGTGCGCGCGAGGAGCCGCTGCCCGGGGTGAACGGTGCGCTGGTGGCGAACTCGGTGACCAAACCCGTGCACTATCAACCCGATATGTCACGTGTCGGCAAGCAGGTGGCCGGCCTGGCCCGCCCCGGTGATGTCGTGATCACCATGGGCGCGGGCGATGTGACGATGCTGGGCGGGCAGATCCTCGACGGGCTGCGCGCCCGCCCGGCGCACGGGCGGTGATCGGGCGTGCCATCGGGCGGGGGGACGGGCGGCGACGCGGCTGAGGACCGGCTCGACGACGCGCGGGCCGATCCGGACGCCGCGGAAGCGGCCGCGGCCCGGCGGGCCCGGCTGCACCGCGGACGCGTCCGTCGGGCCGGCGCGCCGGGGTCGGCGCTGTCCGGGGCGTGGCGTTCGCGACCGTTGCGCATCGGTGTCGCAGTCGGTTTCGTGCTGCTGCTCGCGCTGGGGCTGACCGCCTGGTTCACCCCGGTGCTCTCGGTGCGCACGGTGCGGGTGGACGGGCTGTCAGCGGTGTCGGAGGCCGAAGTGCTGGCGGCACTGGAGGTACCGGACGGTCGATCCATGATGCGGATCGACACCACCGTCATGGCCGAGCGGGTCGCGCGCCTGCCCAAGGTCCGATCCGCCCGTGTACAACGGGTTTTCCCGTCCAGCGTGCGGGTCACGGTGGTGGAACGCGTGGCGGTGCTGTACTTCGACGCCCCGGACGGTACCCACCTGGTCGACGGGGACGGCGTGGAGTTCGCGATCGAGCCGCCCCCGCCCGGCACCCCGAAGCTGGTGACCGCCGGCGCGGGTGGCGCGGACCCGGTGACCCGGGCCGCGGTGGCCGTGGTGGCCGCCGTCCCGGGGGAGCTGCGCCTGCAGACGGGAGAGGTTGTGGCCCGTTCGGTTTCGGATATTGCTCTGGAGTTGCGCGATGGGCGTACCGTGCTGTGGGGTGGGACGAGTGACGGACAGCGCAAGGCAGCGGTGGTCGGACCCCTGCTCACCCAGCCCGGCAAGGTGTTCGATATTTCGAGTCCCAATCTGGTCACGGTAAAGTGAGCGATACCCCTTGGGCCGCCCGGTGTTTGACGGCGGACAGGCCCGGTCGCAGCTCGCCCCCGGCGATCTCGGCACCGGAGGGCAACCGTCCACGATACGATGCGAAGTGGGTCGGACGAGGTGGATCAACCAAGATTCTGCTACTCGTTGCGGCGCGCCTGCGCACGTAATGCGGTGGCGGCGAATACCGTTTCGGCCCAGTCGGATACTTGACATAAGGCTCGAGCTATGGTTGAGGGTTTATCGTCCTGAAACTATCGGCCCGGCGTACGGCGAGCATCTGTTAGACGACAAGCTTTTTGGATCTAAGGAAGGCGAGAGCCCATGACGCCCCCGCACAACTACCTTGCGGTGATCAAGGTCGTCGGTATCGGCGGCGGCGGCGTGAATGCCGTCAACCGAATGATCGAACAGGGACTCAAGGGAGTCGAGTTCATCGCGGTCAACACCGACGCGCAGGCGCTGCTCATGAGCGACGCCGACGTCAAGCTCGATGTCGGTCGCGAGCTGACCCGCGGTCTGGGGGCCGGAGCCGATCCCGAGGTCGGCCGCAAGGCCGCCGAGGACCACAAGGACGAGATCGAAGAGGTGCTCAAGGGCGCCGACATGGTCTTCGTGACCGCGGGTGAGGGCGGCGGCACCGGCACCGGTGGCGCACCCGTCGTGGCCCAGATCGCCCGCAAGCTCGGCGCGCTCACCATCGGTGTGGTCACCCGCCCCTTCTCCTTCGAGGGCAAGCGCCGCAGCAACCAGGCCGAAGCCGGCATCCAGGCGCTGCGCGAATCCTGCGACACCCTCATCGTCATCCCCAACGACCGGCTGCTGCAGCTCGGCGACGCCGCCGTGAGCCTCATGGACGCCTTCCGCTCCGCGGACGAGGTGCTGCTCAACGGTGTTCAGGGCATCACCGACCTGATCACCACCCCGGGTCTGATCAACGTCGACTTCGCGGACGTCAAGTCCGTCATGTCCGGTGCGGGCAGCGCCCTCATGGGCATCGGCTCGGCGCGCGGCGAGGGCCGCTCGGTCAAAGCCGCCGAGGCCGCGATCAATTCACCCCTGCTCGAGGCGTCCATGGACGGCGCGCACGGCGTGCTGCTCTCGATCGCCGGTGGCTCGGACCTCGGCCTGTTCGAGATCAACGAGGCGGCCTCGCTGGTGCAGGAGGCCGCGCACATCGAAGCGAACATCATCTTCGGAACGGTCATCGACGACTCGCTCGGTGACGAGGTCCGGGTCACGGTGATCGCGGCGGGCTTCGACGGCAGCGGCCCGGCGCGGCGCATCGAACCCGCGGTCGGCCGCACCGGAACCACCACGTCCTCCTTCGGGCGCGCCAGCGCCGGGGAGGTGGCGGCGCCCCGGGCGAGCGAATACACCGCGCGCACACCCGAACCGCCCGCGCCGCGGCCCGAACCCGTGGTGGCCCCGGTCGCCCCGGCGCCCGCCCCGATCTCCTCGCGCGGCCCCGCGCCGTCCTACGACGCGCCGCGGCCGGCGATCGATCCGACGATCAACGCCAACACCCGCGATCACATCCTGCCGTCGGACGACGACGAGGTCGACGTCCCGTCCTTCATGCGCCGGGGGCAGTGATCACCCGGCCCGGATGACCGTCCGGGCCGTCGCACGCTTCACGCCGACACCCGCGGCCCGCACCGGATATCCGGTGCGGGCCGCGGGTTTTCCGGTGGACGCGCCCGCGCCGGGCCGATAACGCGTGGTCGAACTCCGGCCTTCTCGCTAACCTGGCGCCTGTGCGAGATGACGAGATCGAATTCCGGGGCCGCCGAGTCGAACTGGAACGCGGATCGGACACCGCGGAGTTCCGGGTCCTGGTGGACGGGCGGCCGATCCCCATGACGTACACCGAGACCGAGAGCTGGAACAGCAACACCACGCGCGGCACCCGCGCGGTACGCGAGCCCGCCCCGGCGCGGTGGGCGCGCGCGAGCACTCCGCTGCCGGTGCCGCTGCGCCTGGACAGCTCGATTCACGACGACAGCCTGCGGGTGTCCATTCGGCTCGAGCACCACGCCGCCGAAGGACTCGGCACCGTCGTGCACAGCTCGGACACGGTGTACCTGCGATTCGGCCCGGACTGCGCGGCCGTCGAGGTGGACCTGAACCACTACACCGACACGTCGAGCTAGGGGTGGCGATGGACACCCGGTCACGAGATGGGTTGCGGGGAATTGGCCACTAGGCTCGACGACATGACTTCGGCAGCACCGCTCTTTCGGACCAGACGAGTGACGACCACCCGGACCGGCGGTGTCTCCGTCGCGCCGTACGACTCGTTCAACCTCGGCGATCACGTCGGGGACGATCCGGACGCGGTGCGGCGCAATCGAGTTCGCCTCGCCGAGAGCATCGGCCTGACGCCGGGGCAGCTCGTCTGGATGGAACAGATCCACGGCCGGAACGTGGAGATCGTGGACGGGCCGCGGGCCGAGCCCGTGCCTGCCACCGATGCGCTGGTGACCACCCGCCGCGATCTGGCCCTGGTGGTGCTGACCGCGGACTGCGTACCCGTCCTGCTCTCGGACGACGAGGCGGGGGTCATCGCCGCCGTGCACGCCGGCCGGATCGGCGCGCGCATCGGCATCGTGCCGCTCGTGCTCGAGGCCATGGTGTCCCTGGGCGCCGAGCCCGCGCGGATCGGCGCGTTCCTGGGACCCGCGGCCAGCGGTAGGCAGTACGAGGTGCCCGCGGCCATGCGCGCGGACGTGGAGTCGCGCCTGCCCGGCAGCGCCACCACCACCGTGCGCGGCACCCCGGGCCTGGATCTGCGCGCGGGCATCCGGCGACAGTTGGAAGCGGCCGACGTCGGCGGGGTGGCGGTCGACCCGCGCTGCACCATCGAGGACAAGACCCTGTTCAGCCACCGCCGCGGCGCGCCGACCGGCAGACTTGCCGGTGTGATTTGGATGTCATCGGAGGGGATCGCGGAATGATCGAAAACTCCGCCGCCGCAATCGGTTCCGACGAGGCGCAGATCACCTCCGCCGGTGATCGCGCCGCGGCCCTGGCGACCGCGCTGGCCGCGCTGACCGCGCGCATCGATGCAGCCTGCGCCGCCGCCGGGCGGGATCGGGACGCGGTGCGGCTGCTCCCGGTGACCAAGTTCCACCCGGCCTCGGATATCGAGATCCTCTATGGATTGGGCCTGCGCGAGTTCGGTGAATCGCGGGAGCAGGAGGCCGCGGCGAAGGTCGACGCCCTGCGCGCGTTGACCGGGGTGCGGTGGGAGTTCATCGGCCGCCTGCAGCGGAACAAGGCGAAATCGGTCGCACGCTGGGCGAATACGGTCTATTCGGTCGACAGTGACCGGCTGGCGAGCGCCCTGGACGCGGGTGCGGGCGCCGCCCTCGAGGCGGGGGAGCGGACCGCGCCGCTGCGGGTGCTGCTCCAGGTGAGTCTGGACGAAGACCCCAAGCGGGGCGGTGTTTCCGACACGCGCATGCTGACCCTCGCCGATCAGGTCGAAAAGTCGGCATATCTGCAGCTCGCGGGCCTGATGGCGATCCCGCCGCTGGATCTGGAGCCGGATCGCGCGTTCGAGCGACTCGCCCAACTGCACAGTTCACTTTTGAGCACACATCCCGAGGCCAGAGACCTGTCCGCGGGTATGTCGGGCGACTTGGAGGCTGCGATCCGTCACGGTTCTACGTGCGTGCGTGTCGGTACCGCTTTGATGGGCGCTCGACCGATAACCTCGCCGTAGCAAAGAAACCTCATCAGTCACATATGAAACATATGCTTGGTGACAGACGAGGACTGAGCAGGACAACACCCCAGGCCAACCGGGGCCGAAGGAAGGTCGACCAGATGAGCGAGCGCAGCGAGCGGGACATGTACGCAGCCACGAGCGTGCTCGTGCTGGAGTCGAGCGCAGGCGAGGTGGAAGAATGAGCACGCTGCACAAGTTCAAGGCGTACTTCGGGATGGTCCCCCTCGAGGACTACGAAGACGACTATGTCGATGACCGCGCTCCCCGCGGCGCCGTCGACGAGCGTGCACCGCGCCGGTCCCGGCCCTACCCCGAGCGCGACTACGACCGCTACGAGCACGAGCGGTACGACGACGAGCCGGCGTACGTCGAGGCCGACCAGTACAAGCAGCCGTACAAGCCTCCGTACAAGCCCGCCTACGGTGTGTCGCGTCGTGACGAATACGCCGACGACTACTCCGACGACCGTGACCGCTACGACGCGCCGCGCCGGCCCACCCGCATCGACACCGCTCCGTCCAGCCGTACCCGGACCATGGCCGGGGGCGCGGGTGGCGCGGGGATGGTGCGCGGCACCACGCGTGGTGCGCTGGCGGTGGACCCGGAAGCCGAGCGCCGCATGGAAGAGCTGCGGATGGAGGAGCGCAGGCTGGAACAGCAGCCGCCGCGCCGTTCGCCGATCTTCGAGGACGGAGGCACCATGTCCAAGATCACGACGCTGCGCCCGCGTACCTACGCCGAGGCCGCCATCATCGGAGAGCGCTTCCGCGACGGCACCCCGGTCATCATGGATCTGGTCGAGATGAGCAACTCCGACGCCCGCCGCCTGGTGGACTTCGCCGCCGGTCTGGCGTTCGCGCTGCGTGGTTCGTTCGACAAGGTCGCGACCAAGGTGTTCCTGCTCTCGCCCGCGGACGTGGACGTCTCGGCCGAGGAGCGCCGGCGGATCGCGGAGAACGGTTTCTACAACCAGAAGTAAGCTGCCGCAACGGAAGTAACGGTTGTGGCAGCTCCGGGACGGGCGGCGACGACCAAAAGTAAACGGCTGCAACATTATGCGGTCGTGTAAACGGGGGTTTGCGAAGTAGTCGCTGCTGCCCGCCCGGAGAAAACTCGTTCCGATCCGCCGCGGACGATCACGGGTGTAGAGCGCGCGAAGATCACGCGAAGATCAAGGACGGTCTCTTATGGCCGACTTGTCGGATCCGGGGAATCCGGTCGATTCAGAGCCCAGAGATCCTAGCTGTGACATGGACGATGGCGGGTCTTATTTTGCAGGGCAGGGTTTCTGAGGCAGAGTGAACGTCGTGGCCCTGTTCCAGGTGTTGAACCTACTGCTGTTCCTCTTCTGGCTGCTGCTGATCAGCCGAGTCATCGTCGAGTTCATTCGCAGCTTCGCGCGCGACTGGCGGCCCACCGGGTTCGTCGTGATCGTGCTGGAGGTCATCTTCACGATCACGGATCCCCCGGTGAAACTTCTGAGGCGTTTGATACCTCCAGTGAATCTTGGGGGAATTCGACTCGATCTGTCGATTATGGTCCTGCTTTTCATCGTCTTCATCTTGATGTCGATCACGGGCTCGCTCGGGCAGTCGGTAGCTCAGGTGTGACAGAATGTCTTCCAGAAGAATGCTTGCCCAGATCTACCGCTAGATCTCCAACGAAGCGTGAAGGGATCGTTCCATGCCGCTGACCCCTGCCGATGTGCACAACGTCGCGTTCAGCAAACCACCGATCGGGAAGCGCGGCTACAACGAGGACGAAGTCGACGCCTTCCTCGATCTGGTCGAGCAGGAGCTCTCACGCCTCATCGAAGAAAACGCCGATCTGCGCCAGCGTGTTGCCGAGCTGGACGCGGAGCTGGCGGACGCCAAGAAGAACCGGGGCCCGGTCAACGCCGTGAAACAGGCGCCCGTGCCGGAGCCGCCCAAGGCCGCCCCCGTGGCGCCGCCGGCCCCGATGCCCGCGCCCGCCCCGATGCCGGTCAAGGCCGAGGCCCCCAGCGCGGACGCCAATCTACAGGCCGCCAAGGTCCTTTCGCTGGCCCAGGAGATGGCCGACCGCCTCACCTCCGACGCCAAGACCGAGGCCGAGCAGCTGCTCGCCAACGCTAGAGCGAACTCGGAGCGACTGGTCAGCGACGCGCGCACCCGCTCCGAGGCGATGATCGCGGACTCCCGCCAGAAGGCCGAGGCCATGCTGTCGGACGCGCAGACCCGCTCGGACAACCAGCTGCGCCAGGCCAAGGAGAAGGCCGACGCCCTGCAGGCCGACGCCGAGCGCAAGCACACCGAGATCATGGCGACCATCACCCAGCAGCGCAGCGTGCTGGAGAGCCGGATCGAGCAGCTCAAGACCTTCGAGCGCGAGTACCGGGTGCGTCTCAAGTCCTACCTCGAGTCGCAGCTGGAAGAACTGGAGAACCGTGGGTCCGCGGTGCCGGTCGACGGCGGCGAGTTCGGTGAAGGCGCTTCCGGGAACGGCGCACTCCTCAAGGGCGGCAAGTAGAGTCGTAACCACGGCCTTCGGTGCCGCGCTGACACTCCGCCGCGGGGCGGGCAGCGTGGCGCCGCCACCGTTTCGACTCGGACGCGAGGTGGTGTGAATGCTCGTGGTGACGCTCGTCCTCGCAGCCGTGGGTTTCGGCCTGCTGGTGACGGCCCTGACCACCGGTTCGGTGATCTGGGCGTGGGGGTGCATCGTGGTCTGCGTCCTGGGCGCGGTGCTGCTGCTGGTGAGCGCGCTCTCGCTCCGCGAGGACGATTCGGACTCCCAGTCCAACCCCGGCGGGCGCCATGCCAGGCATTAGCCCGGCAGGTGCGGCGAATAAACGCTGGACCCGGCCGGTTAGAATCTGAAGTAGTCATACGGCGTCGATCCGGCTATCACCGGGGAGCCTTCGGAAGAACGGCGTGACCTGCGGTCACGCTCACTAGACCCGAACGGGTGAGCCCGTCACAGCTCGCAACGAGTGGTTCGGCCGCGTGCGGCCGGACAAGCGGGGTGGTACCGCGGTACGACGCACCGGGCGTCGCCATCGTCCCCGTGCCCACCGGGTCCCCGGACCCACTGGCACGAGGAGCTGACGCCGAGATGTCCGGCGAGAACCCGACCCAAGCCACCACCGCCTACCCGCGCGCCGATCTCGGCGTCGTGACCGGCCCGGTGTCCTTCCCCGAGCTCGAACAGCGCGTGCTCGCCTACTGGGCCGCCGACGACACCTTCCGCGCCAGCATCGAGAACCGTTCCGATGCAGCGGAATTCGTCTTCTACGACGGTCCCCCCTTCGCCAACGGGTTGCCGCATTACGGCCATCTCCTGACCGGTTATGTCAAGGATTTGATCCCACGATTCCAGACCATGCGCGGTAAGAAGGTCGAACGCCGCTTCGGCTGGGACACACACGGATTGCCCGCGGAAATCGAAGCCGAGAAGCAGCTCGGTATCACGGACAAATCACAGATCGATGCCATGGGCCTCGCGGAATTCAATGCCGCGTGCAAATCCTCGGTGCTGCGCTACACCGGCGAGTGGCGCAACTACGTCACCCGCCAGGCCCGCTGGGTCGACTTCGACAACGACTACAAGACCCTCGACCTCGACTTCATGGAGTCGGTGCTGTGGGCCTTCAAGTCCCTGTACGACAAGGGCCTGATCTACCAGGGCTTCCGGGTGCTGCCCTACAGCTGGTACGAGCAGACGCCGCTGTCGAATCAGGAGGCGCGCCTGGACGATTCGTACCGGATGCGCCAGGACCCGGCCGTCACCGTCGACATGGCGCTGCACGTGCCCGCCGAGCATCCCCTCGCGGCCCTGGACGGCGCGAACGCGCTGATCTGGACCACCACGCCGTGGACACTGCCCTCCAACCTCGCGATCGCGGTACACCCGGACGTCACCTACGTGCACCTGCGCGCGAAGGACGGCAAGCGCTACGTGCTTGCCGCCGAACGGGTCTCGCACTACGCGCGCGAGTTCGGCGAGGAGGCCGACGGTTTCGAGGTGCTGTCCGAGCACGCGGGCGCGGCCCTGGCCGGGCTGACCTACCGCCCGCCGTTCGACTTCTTCCTGGGGCACCCGAACGCGCACCGCGTCCTCGAGGCCGACTACGTCACCACCGACTCCGGTACCGGCATCGTGCATCTCGCGCCCGCCTTCGGTGAGGAGGACATGGACGTCGCCACCGCCAACGGCATCGAGATCGTGCAGCCGCTGGACGCCGGCGGCAAGTTCACCTCCATGGTGCCGCCGTACCAGGGCCTGATGGTGTTCGACGCCAACCCGGTCATCATCAAGGACCTCAAGGCCGCCGGAAAGCTGTTGCGGCACGAGACGATCGAGCACTCCTACCCGCACAGCTGGCGATCGGGCCAGCCGCTGATCTACATGGCGGTGCCGTCCTGGTTCGTGGCGGTCACCAAGTTCCGCGACCGGGCGCTCGAGCTCAACAAAGAGATCACCTGGGTGCCCGAGCACCTGCGCGACGGCCAGTTCGGCAAGTGGCTGGAGAACGCGCGCGACTGGAACATCAGCCGTAATCGCTTCTGGGGCGCGCCGATCCCGGTGTGGATCTCCGATGATCCGGCCTACCCGCGGGTCGACGTGTACGGCTCGCTGGACGCGCTCGAACGCGACTTCGGGGTGCGCCCGCAGGATCTGCACCGGCCCGGCATCGACGAACTGGTGCGCCCGAATCCCGATGACCCGACCGGGAAGTCGATGATGCGGCGCGTGCCCGAGGTCCTGGACTGCTGGTTCGAGTCCGGCTCCATGCCGTACGCGCAGGTGCACTACCCGTTCGAGAACAAGGAATGGTTCGAGGGCAACGGCGACGACAAGGCCGCGCACAGCCCCGGCGACTTCATCGTCGAGTACAACGGCCAGACCAAGGGCTGGTTCTACAACCTGCACGTGCTCTCGACCGCGCTCTTCGATCGCCCGGCGTTCAAATCGGTGGTGGCGCACGGCATCGTGCTGGGCGACGACGGCCTCAAGATGTCCAAGTCCAAGGGCAACTACCCGGACGTGAACGAGGTCTTCGACCGCGACGGCGCCGATGCCATGCGCTGGTTCCTGATGGCCTCGCCGATCCTGCGCGGCGGCAACCTCATCGTCACCGAGCGCGGCATCCGCGAGGGTGTCAGCCACGCGCTGCGCCCGCTGTGGAACGCCTGGACCTTCCTGGGGCTCTACGCCTCCGAGCCCGGGACCTGGCGTACCGACTCGGCCCATGTGCTCGATCGCTACATCCTGGCCAAGCTGGCCGCGACCCGCGACATCATGACCGACGCGCTCGAGGTCTTCGACATCGCCACCGCCGCCGAGGAATTGCGGTCGTTCGCCGACGCCCTCACCAATTGGTATGTGCGCCGGTCGCGTTCGCGCTTCTGGGAGGAGGACCGCGACGCGATCGACACCCTGCACACGGTGCTGGAGGTCGTGACCCGGCTGGCCGCGCCGTTGCTGCCGCTCATCACCGAGGTGATCTGGCGCGGGCTGACCGGCGGCCGGTCGGTGCACCTGACCGATTGGCCGAGCGCGAGCGAGCTGCCGGCCGATCCGGAACTGGTCGCGGCCATGGACGAGGTGCGCGTGGTCTGCTCCACGGTGCTCGGCCAGCGCAAGGCGCAGAACCTGCGGGTGCGCCTGCCGCTGTCGGAGGTCACCGTGGCCGCCGAGGACGCCGAGCGGCTGCGGCCCTTCGCCGAGCTCATCGCGGACGAGGTCAACGTCAAGAAGGTCGACCTGACCACCGATGTGGCCTCGCACGGCCGCTTCGAGCTGGTCGTGAACGCGCGCGCGGCGGGTCCGCGCCTGGGCAAGCAGGTGCAGACGGTCATCAAGGCGGTCAAGGCGGGGGAGTGGAGCGAGTCGGCGGACGGTGTTGTCACCGCCGCGGGGATCGCCCTGCTGCCCGAGGAGTACACCCAGCGCCTGGTGGCGGCCGAGCCCGATTCCACCGCCGCCCTGCCGGGCAATGCCGGTCTGGTGGTGCTGAATTCGGTGGTCACCGAGGAACTCGAGGCCGAGGGCTGGGCCCGCGACCTCATCCGCGATCTGCAGGAGACCCGCAAGTCGCAGGGCCTGGACGTCTCGGACCGGATCTCGGTGGTGCTCGAGGTGCCCGCCGAGCGGCTGGCCTGGGCGCAAACCCATCGCGATCTGATCGCGGGTGAAATCCTGGCCACCGCACTGACTTTCGGTGCGGCGGGCGCGGACGCGGTCGATATCGCCGGCGGCGTGCGGGCGGCGGTCAGCAAGAACTGACGCGTGTCACCGGGCGGGGCGGGGCCTTCGGGCTCCGCCCCGCCCGGCGTTCGCGCCACTCGTGGCGATGTCGCTACACAAAGGCAAGCGTGTAGCAATCTCCCCGTTATCAGTCAACCAGTACCGCATTTGTGCGGCTTTTGCAAGGTGAAATTCATCTCCGGGACACGCCGGAATTGGTCTTCTTGTGAAGCGTGTGACGTATGGGATAAACAGCTAACCAATAGCTATTTTTTGATTCCGTGCAGTTGCGAGTTGTACCGCTGAAGGGCGAGTCCAATGACACGAAGACTGCTCCGCCGGATCGGATCCCTGACCGTCGCCGCCTTGGCACTGTTGTCCATGGGCGCCCTCTGCGCCGGTGTCGCGCATCCGGACACCGGCTCCGCCTCGGGGTCGTCCTCGGGTAGCGGCAGCGGGTCGGCCTCCGGAAGTGCCAGCGGCTCGGCACAATTGCCGATCACCAGCCCGCGCGCCATGGCGGCGCTGGCCCTGGCCAACACCCAGACCGGCAAGCCCTATCTCTGGGGCGGGGTCGGCCCCGACGCCTGGGACTGCTCCGGCCTGGTGCAGTGGGCCTTCCGCAGCGTCGGCATCGACATGCCGCGCACCACCTGGCAGCAGGCCGAAGTGGGCCTCTCGGTCCCGTTCGGCGCGCTGCAGACCGGTGACGTCGTCATTCTCAACGGCGACGCCTCGCACGTGGGCATCTACGCCGGCGGCGGGCACATCTTCAACGCCCACAGTCCCGGTGTGCCGGTGGGGCTGACCCCGCTGTCGGAGTTCGACATCTACGACATCCGCCGGTTCTACTGAGTCCGGCTGCCGGGCAACGGCTCCGGGCTACTCGACCACCAGTTCCACCGGGATGTTGCCCCGGGTGGCGTTGGAGTACGGGCACACCTGGTGGGTCGCCTCGATCAGCGCCCGCCCCTGCTCGTTGTGCAGGTGCTCGGGCAGTTCTACGCGCAGCACCACCGACAGTCCGAAACGCCCGCCCTCGAGGGCGTTCAGTCCCACCTCGGCGGTGACCGAGGCGTCGTCGGCCTCGAGCTTCATGCGCTTGGCGACCAGTTGCAGCGCGCTGGCGAAACAGGCCGAGTAGCCCGCGGCGAAGAGCTGCTCGGGATTGGTGCCCGCGCCGTCGCCGCCGAGTTCCTTCTGCCGGGTCAGGGTCAGGTCCAGGATGCCGTCGTCGGTGAACGAGCGGCCGTCGCGGCCGATCGAGGTGGCGACGGCGGTGTAGATGGGGGCCATGATTCCTCCAAGTAGACAGACTTGTCTGTTCAGGTGCGTCCCCAGAGTAGACAGATCTGTCTGCTATCGTCAAGACCATGAGCGCAGCCCGCGAACGCCTCCTGGATACGGCCACCCGGCTCTTCTACGCCGAGGGCATTCACACCGTGGGCATCGACCGCATCATCGCCGAGGCCGGTATCGCCAAGGCCACGTTCTATCGGCACTTCAAGACCAAGGACGACCTGGTCGTCGCCTACCTGACCCGCGAATACGACCGCCAGCGCGGCGCTCTGGCGAACCTGCCGGGGGAGGGCCTGGCCAACATCGACGCCGTGTTCGAGCAGCTGGGCGCGATCAGCTGCGGGCCGGGATTCCGGGGCTGCCCGTTCCTCAACGCGGCGGTGGAGTTCGCCGACCCCGGGCATCCGGTGCGCGCGGTGGTCGACGACTACCGGGACTGGTTCCGTGAACTCATGGCCGAGCAGCTGCGCGCGGCCGGTCACGCGGATCCGGACCGGGCGGCGCGCGTGCTGTTGCTGGCCAGGGACGGTGTCGCGGTCAGCGGTGGGCTGGCCGACGAGGAGACCGTGCGGGCGGGCATCCGCGCCGCGCTCGCGCAGCTCGCCGCCCGCTGACACCCGCCGCGGTCAGACCGCGACCGTCTCCTCCATCTCCTCCTCGGCCGCGTCGTGTGCCCGCGCCGGCGTCGAATCCGGCTGTGCCACGGCCCGATTCGCGCCCGTGCGCCGCTCGGCCGCCGCCGCCGCGATCATGAGCACCACGCCCGCGCCGAACCACGCGACCAGGCTCCCCAGCCGCCCGGCGAAGCCGACGCCGTCGAAGTAGAGCAGGCTGCGCGCGCCCTCCACGAAACCCGCGCCGTTCCAGAAGCCGTGCAGCGCGCCGAAGAAGTCGTTCTGGAGCGAGGGCCCGTACACGCCACCGGAACTGGTGAAGTTCAGCATGACGAACAGCACCATCATGACCAGCGTGGTCCAGCGCTTCAGGAAGGTGTGCAGGCCGATGCCCACGGCCAGGATGCCCGCCGAGTACAGCCACGACATGGCCCAGATCGCGCCGAAGTCGTGATCGACGATGTGGAAGACCGGTCCGGCGATGGCCAGTCCGATCAGGCTCACCGCGAGCGAGGCCGCCAGGCCGAACGCCGCGCGCACCCGCATCGACAGGCCCGCCCCGGCCGCGCCGATCGCGGCCACGCTGCCGTAGGAGCCGATGCTGAGGGCGACGAGCAGGAAGAAGATGCCCTGCGCGGTCGGGTCGCCCGGCGCGGGCACGGCCACGTCGGTGACGGTGAGCGGGGTGCCCTGCCGGTCGGTGACCCGGTGGAAGACCGTTTCCACGGCCATGGCGGTGGTGTCCGACCCGGCGGTGGCGACCAGTAGTTCGGGCCGCTGGGCGTCGGGCACGTAGGCGCCCGCGATCTCGCGATCGCGCAGTTGCGTGACGGCCTCCTCGCGGCCCGGGACGGTGATGACGTCCAACGCGTGGCCGCCGGTGTCCTTCAGGGTCTGGGCCAGCACCTTGACCTGCGGCGAGTCGCCGACCACGGCGACCGCCAGCTGGTTGGGCGCGGGCTGGTGGAACGCGCCCAGGTAGGCCAGGCCCATGCCCAGGCACATGAGCAGCGGGGTCAGCAGGTGCAGGGCGACGTGCCGGATCTGCGGCGAGGCCATGTGTCACTCCAATGGTTGGTAAATACAACTATGCTTGGTTGTAGTCTACAACCATGGATTCCGAGGCGATATTTCCGCGGTCCGGCGACCGGGCCGGCGCGATCGAGGCGATCGGGCGGGAACTCACCGCGTTCGCCCGCCGGGCCCGGGGCCGGGCGGCCGAACTGCATCCGGAGTTGTCGCTGGTGGCGTCGAGCATTCTCGACCTGGTCATCGAACGCGACGGCTGCCTGTCCACCGAACTCGCCGGGCACTTCCACCTCGACAAATCCACCATGAGCCGTCAGGTCGCGGCCCTCGAGCGCCTGGGCTACCTGACCCGCGAGGTCGATCCCGGCAATCGCCGCAACCACGTGCTGCACGCCACCGCCGAGGGCCGCCGGGTCGCGCGCGCGGCCGCGCGCAGCCGGACCGCGGCGTTCACCGAGCGCTTCCACGACTGGGACGACGCGGACATCGCGCGCCTGGCGGAGTACCTGGCCCGCTACAACCGCGCCGATGAATGAGAGTGGGCCCCGGTATCGTTCGTGGGTCCGGGCGGATCGCCGGACCCGGTCCGTGTCCGGCCGCACCGGGCGGGCGGTGACCGGCGCCCACGCACGGGGGTCGGCAGCGGCCACGCCCGACTCGCGGCCCGCTCGCACCTACGCCGAGCCGTCGCGGCCGACCGGCGAATCAGGCCGCGGCGCTGGGAAATTGCGGACCGGTGGCGGGAAAATGCCGCTCAGGCGGGCAGATCCAGGCCCTTGGCGAGCACCGGCCAGGAGTCGCGCAGCGCGTCCTCCCAGTACCCCCACGAATGGGTTCCGGGCTGACTGATCTCGAAAGTCGCCGGGATGTCCAGCTGTTCGAGCTTGGTCTCCAGATTGCGGGCGCACCAGTCGCTGGCCGCCTCCAGGATCCCGCCGACCAGCAGCTGGCGCGCCAGGCCGCCGTCGAACGGGCCGAGGCTGCGGACATCGGCGATGTTGTCGTGCTTGCCGGGCAGCCCACTGCCGTTGGAGACGTAGATCTCCAGCCCGCGCAACGCCTCCGCGTGCAGATACGGATCGTTGGCGGCCCACAGCGGATCGCCTTCGGGGCCATACATGTTCACCGGATTGCCGCCGCCGATGGTGACCACCAGCTCGGCGAACCGCCGCCCGACGGGATCGCTGATCTGCGCGCAGCCGCTGTACGCGGCCACGGCTTTGTACAGCCCCGGCTTGGCGATGGGCAACTGCAGCACCGAGGTTCCCGACATGGACATGCCGATGATGCCGCGTACGCCGTTGGTGCCCAGCGCCCCGTCGATGAGGGGCGGCAGCTCTTCGGTCAGGAAGGTCTTCCACTTGTTGACCCCCAGGTAGGGATCCTCGGCCCGCCAGTCGGTGTAGTAGCTGAACGCGCCGCCGATGGGCATGACGACGTTGACGTTCTTGTCCGCGAAGAACTCCGGGGAATCGGTGTTGCGTTTCCAGGTCGCGGTGTCCTGGCCGCCGCCGGCGCCGTTGAGCATGTACAGCGCCGGGCGGGGGACCGAGGCGTCGGCGGGCCGCTGCACCTCGACGGTGAACACTTCGTCCATGGCCGCCGAGCGCACGTGCAGCACCAGGTTGCGCGCGTCGCGGATCTCGAAAGCGGTGATGGACGAGCCGTTTTCCGACACCGGCGTGGCCAGCAGTTGCGCGGTGCTCGTGATCGGGTCGCTCGTGCGGGGGGTCGCCACGGCCGGTGCCGCGCCGCCGGTGAGTGCGCCGACGAGGCATCCGACCGTTACCGCGACCGCCATGACTCGCCTGCCCACTGGGCGCACGACACCACTCCCTCTTGATCGGCGAACGTTTCCGCCCGGTTACATCGCTGTAGCCGCCCCGATGTTTCGGGTTTCGACGGATTTCGCTTCGGCGTGTATGCGCACCACTGACGCACTTGCGCCGAAACGCTTGCCGATCAGGGGTTTCTACTCCTCGACGAGCTGACGCAGCAGCGGGCCGTAGTCGGGATGGGCCAGCGCGGAGGCGAACTGGGCGACCAGGTAGTCGGCCGGGTTGCCGGTGTCGTACCACTTGCCGCGAATCACCTGGCCGTACACCGGGTTCTCGGCGGCGAAGATGTTGATGGCGTCGGTGAGATAGACCTCACCGGTGCCGTGGGTGTACCAATTGTCAACCTGGCGGCGCAGTTCCGCGATGATGCCGGGGGTGACCACGTAGCCGCCGATGGCCGCGTAGCTCGAGGGCGCGTCGGCGGGCTTGGGCTTCTCCTTCAGGCCGCTGATGCGCATCAGTCCGGCCTCGCCGTTCTCCTCCACCACCGGCACGCCGTAGCGCTGGGACTCGGACGGGTCCATGGGCATCAGCGCCAGCACCGGCGCGCCGGTCTTCTCGTACGCGTCGATGAGCTGCTGGGCGCGCGGCACCTCGGCGACGAACACGTCGTCGGGCCACAGCACCAGCATCGGTTCGTCGCCCAGGGTGCGTGCGGCGTTGAGCACGGGGGTGCCGTTGCCGTAGGGGCCGTGCTGATCCAGGTAGGTGATGTGACCCAGCCTGCTCAGGTTGCCGACCTCCTCGACGGCGTCGGCGTAGGCGGCCTTGCCGTCGGCGCGCAGCTGGGCGACCAATTGCGGGTTGGGGCGGAAGTGATCCTGGATCAATGACTTTCCGCTGCTCACCACAATCGTGATGTCGGTGATGCCGGAGGCCACCAGCTCGCGCACGGTGTGCTCGATGACCGGCTTGTCGCCGACCGGGAGCATCTCCTTGGGAATCGCCTTGGTCAGCGGCAGCAGGCGGGAGCCGATGCCCGCTGCGGGAATCACGGCCTTGCGAATCGTCATGGTCCGATCATCACACACCGGCGCGTTCGTACCTGTCGGTAGCCGGGCGTAGATTGCGGGCTGTGACTGCCGCCGCCGATTCGATCGATACTGGTCACGGTGTTGTTTCGGGGTCCGCCGGCGCCGCGGCGGAACCGCCACCCGCACGCGCGATTTCCCAGCGGACTCCCGGCGATCTCCCAGCCGCCCCGGTGCACCGCCCGGCCCGGCGCTGGGTTTTGCACATGGATATGGACGCGTTCTTCGCCTCGGTCGAACAGCTCACCCGCCCGACCCTGCGCGGGCGCCCGGTCCTGGTCGGCGGGATGGGCGGGCGCGGGGTGGTGGCGGGGGCGAGCTACGAGGCGCGGGTGTTCGGTGCGCGCTCGGCCATGCCCATGCATCAGGCCCGGCGCCTGGTGGGGGTGAACGGGGTGGTGGTGCCGCCGCGCGGTGCGGTGTACGCCGAACTCAGCTCGCAGGTGTTCGAGACCATGCGCACGCGGATACCGGTGCTCGAACAGCTCTCCTTCGACGAGGCGTTCGGCGAGCCCGCGGAGTTGTCCGGCGCGACACCGGCCGAGGTGCTCGACTTCTGCGAGAGTCTGCGCGCGCTGGTGCTCGCCCGCACGGGGCTGGTGGCCTCGGTGGGCGCGGGCAGCAGCAAACAGCTCGCCAAGATCGCCTCCGACATGGCCAAACCCGATGGGGTGCGGGTCATCTCGCCCGCCGAACAGCAGGGGTTCCTGGCCGCGCTGCCGGTGCGCAGGCTGTGGGGGATCGGCCCGGTGGCCGAAAGTCGTTTGCGCACGCTGGGAATCGAGACCGTGGGGGCGCTGGCCGCCCTGCCCGAATCCGAGGTGGCCTCGATCCTGGGCACGGGTATCGGGCCGACGCTGCACCGGCTGGCCCGCGGCATCGACGAACGCCCGGTGGCCGAGCGCGCGGAGGCCAAGCAGATCAGCGCCGAGACGACCTACGAGACCGACATCGTCAGCCTCGCCCAATTGCGCCCGGCCATCGAGGCGATGGCGGCGTCGGCGCATCGGCGGCTCGGCGCGGACGGGCGGGCCGCGCGCACGGTGGTGCTCAAACTCAAACGCGCCGATATGAGCATCGTGACGCGGTCCTCGACCCTGCCCTACGCGACCGAGGATCTGGCGACGCTCACCGCGGCCGCCCAGCGCGCGGCCGTGGATCCGGTGCAGTTGGGCCCGATTCGCCTGGTGGGCGTGGGTTTCGCGGGGCTGTCCGAGATTCGGCAGGAGTCGTTGTTCCCGGAGCTGGATCAGCGGGTGATCGTCGACGAGCCCGGGTCGGACGAGCCCGCGGTCGCGCCGAGCGCGGTGGAACCGGTGGCCGCGCCGGTGGCGCGTTCCTATCTGACGCAGTCCTTCTATCCGGGGCTGGATGTCGAGCATCCCGAGTTCGGGCACGGGTGGGTGCAGGGCGCCGGGCACGGGGTGGTGACGGTGCGTTTCGAGACCCGTTCCAGCGGCCCGGGCCCGGCGCGGACGTTCGCCGCCGCCGATCCGCTGCTCACCAAGGCCGACCCGCTCGGCAGCCTGCGCTGAACTCGGACAATGGGTGACTTTCGGACCAATAAGCGATTCATGAGGATTCGGACTGAAAGTGTCGCGGCACCCGCCGCGGAGGCGGTTGTTCACCCGCCGCGTGTGTAGCCTGGCCGTCGGGCAGCGTCGCCGGTCGATGCGCTGTCGTAGTCCAACGGACCTACTCGAACGCAAAGGACGAGCAGTTGAAGCTTCAGAAGACTGGACGTATCGCGATCGCCACCCTGGCCGTGGTGACCACCCTCGGGCTCTCCGCCTGCGGCAGTGGTGACAAGGAAACCAAGCCCGTCAAGACCACCACCGCCGCGACCACCGCCGCGTCTCAGAACTTCCCGCCGGCCCCGAGCGTGGCGGACCTCAACGCGCAGCTGCAGAAGGCCCTGGACCCGAGCGTTCCGAACGAAGAGAAGCTCGACATGATGCAGGGCGTCGAAGCCGATCCGACCCTGCCGCAGCGCCTGTCCGACGCCTACCAGCAGAACAACGCCAAGGTCGAGGTCACCGGCGTGACCGATCTGGGCAACGGCACCCTCACCGCGGACGGCCAGTTCTCGATCAACGGTGGCGCGCCGAACCCGGCGGTCGTGCCCTTCGTCGCCGAGGACGGCAAGTGGAAGGTCCAGAAGGAATGGATCTGCAACGCGTTGTCCCTGGTCAACCAGACTTCCCCGGCCTGCGCCTGATCCACCCGCTGCCGGACACGGGCCCGTCACTCACTGGAGTGACGGGCCCGTTCGTATCCGGGTGACGCCGGCCATGTTCGGCGCCCGGACCGGGCCGCGTCACCTTTGCCGATCATTCGACCAGGTCAGCGCGACCCGATCGTGACCGGGGCGCGGGTTCCCAGGATTCCCCCTTACTATCGGCGATCGTGACGGACGTGATGGAGAAGGCGGGGCGTGATTCCGCCGGGCGAGCCGGGCCCGAGAACGGGGCCGGGGCACGCACTGGATGGGAACGACCGCTGGCTCTGATCGCGGGTTTGATCGCGGTACTGGCCGCGGTGGCGGTGCCGTTGCTGCCGATCACCGTCGACTCCGCGACGCTGTCCTGGCCGCAGGACGACTCCGCGCGGAGTGTGGAGGCGCCGCTGGTCTCCTACGCCCCGCTGACTTTCGACGTGACCGTGCCGTGCGCGGCGGTGAACCAGCTCGCCACGACCGGCGGCACACTCGTGGCTACCGCTCCCGACGGCGCGCCGGACCTCGAGCGGTACGGCTTCGTGGCGCGGGTGACCGCGCCCGGGGTTGCCGGCGACGGGACGAGCGCCCCCGGCAAACTCGAAGCGGTACTGCAGAATCAGACGCTGCTGAGCGTGCCGCTCACCGAACTGCCCGCCGACTGCGCGCTCACCGTGCGGTCGGGCATGACGAGTTCGGTGGCCACCCTCACCGGATCCACCCTGACCCCGGTCACCCTGAACGGTGACTACCGGCCGCAGGTGGTCGGCATCTACAGCGATCTGACCGCGCCCGCGGGGACCGTGGTGAATTCGCAGCTGGACAGCCGCTTCTCCTCGCATCCGGGGCTGCTCAAGCGCATCGCCATCTGGACCGCGATCCTGGGCACCGTGCTCGCGCTGTTCGCGCTGTACCGGCTCGATCGCCGGGACGGCCGCGTCCGGCGGCGCTTTCTGCCCCGGCACTGGTGGACGATCACGCCGGTCGACGGCGCGGTCATCGGCGTGCTGGTGCTGTGGCACTTCATCGGCGCGACGACCTCCGACGACGGCTACCAGTTCGGCATGGGCCGCACCTCCATCGCGGCCGGCTACATGGCCAACTACTTCCGCTACTTCGGCGTCCCCGAAAACCCGGTCGGCACACCGTATTACGACCTGCTGGGGCAGATGGCGCAGCTCTCCACGGCCAGCCCGTGGATGCGCCTGCCCGCCCTGCTCGCGGGCATCGTGACGTGGCTGGTGATCAGCCGCGAGGTGATTCCGCGCCTGGGTGCGCGCGTGCGCCTCGACCGGGTGGCGGTGTGGACCGGCGCGCTGGGCTTCCTGGCGGTCTGGCTGCCCTACAACAACGGCCTGCGGCCCGAGCCGATCGAGGCGCTGGGCGTCCTGCTGACCTGGGTGTCGGTCGAACGCGCGATCGCCACCCGCCGGGTGCTGCCGTATGCGATCGCCGGGCTCATCGGCGCGTTCACCGTCACCGCCGGACCCTCGGGCATCATCTGTCTCGCGCCGCTGCTGGCCGGAATTCGGCCGCTGTGGCGGGCGGTGAACGTGCGCGCCACGGCCATGAGCGCGCCGGTCGCCCCGGGCGCGGGCGTGTTCGCCGTCCTGCGGGCGCGCGGGTTCAGCTATCTCGCGCTGCTCGCGCCGGTGGGCGCGGCGGGCGTGGTGGTGCTGGCGGTGGCGTTCGCCGATCAACCGCTCGCCGCCATGTTCGAGATGCAGCGGGTGCACGAGCTCGCCGAGCCGTACGTCAAGTGGTACAACGAATATCTGCGCTACCAGTACCTTTTCATGCCGACCATCGACGGTTCGGTGGCGCGTAAGTTCGGCATGTTCATGCTGTGGGCGGGCCTGATCGCGTGCGCGGTGGTGCTGCTGCGCAAGGGCGGGCGGATTCCGTTCACCGCGGCCGGGCCGGCCCGGCGACTGCTCGGCACCAGCGTCGGGGTCATGCTGCTGATGGCCACCACCCCGACCAAGTGGACCCATCACAACGGCGTCTACGCCGGATTGGCCGGTGCGGTGGCGGTTCTCGCCGCCGTGGCGGTCGGGCCGCGGGTCATGCGCTCGCCGCGCAACCGGGCGCTGTTCGCGGCCGTGCTCGCCTTCGTCATGGCCATCGCCTTCTCCAGCATCAACGGCTACTGGTACGTGTCGAACCACGGGATTCCGTGGAACGACAAGCCGGTGGTGCTGGCCGGGATCGGGCTGAACAATCTCTTCCTGCTCGCCGCGCTCGCGTTGCTGGCGCTGGCGGGCTGGTTCCACGTGCGCGCACCGGAACCGGTGGGCCCGCACCGCATCTCGCGGCGCGCCTGGCGGGTGGTGGCGCTGCCGCCGCTGACGATCATCGCCGCGTTCATGGTGCTGTTCGAGATCGCGTCGATGGCCAAGGGCGCGGTGGCGCAGTATCCGGCCTTCTCGCTGGCCAAGTCGAATGTCAACGCGCTGATCGGCAATGCCTGCGGGCTCGGGCACGAGGTGCTGGTGGAATCCGATCCGAACCAGGGCATGCTGGCCCCGGTGACCGGGGATGCCTTCGCCGCCTTCGGCGCCGAGGCCGTGGGCTTCGTACCCGGCGGCGTGGCAACGGATCTGACCGCGGACGACGAGGTGGATTCCAGCGCGATCACGACCGCGGTCACCGAGGAGGCCGACGAGGTCGCCGGAACGACAACGGCCGCACTGCCGTTCGGCCTGAACCCGGCCACCACGCCGGTGCTCGGCACCTTCGGCACCCAGGAGGCGACCGCCTCGCTCACCACGGGCTGGTACCACCTGCCCGCGGTCGCCGATCGCTCCGGGCTGATCGCGCTGTCCGCGGCCGGTCGCATTCGCTCGTTCGACAAGGACGGGATCGCCTCGGGCGGGCAGACCGTCGAGATCGAGTACGGCACGGCCGATTCCGGCGGCGCGCTGCGTCCGTTGGGCCGGGTGACGCCGATCGACATCGGCCCGGTGCCGACGTGGCGCAATCTGCGGGTGCCGTTCACGGACATCCCCGCCGAGGCCACGGTGATCCGGGTGCTCGCCACCGACACCAGCCGCGACGGCAAGCAGTGGGTGGCGCTCACCCCGCCGCGCATGCCGCGGACCCGCACGCTGCAGGACGCGGTCGGTTCCACCGCGCCGGTGCTGCTGGATTGGGCGGTGGGACTGCAGTTCCCGTGCCAGCGGCCCTTCGACCACCGGTACGGCATCGCCGAGACCCCGGAGTACCGGATCCTGCCCGATCGCGGCGGGGCCAAGGACACCAACAGCTGGCAGGGTCACGCCGGCGGCGGCCCGCTGGGCTGGAGTCACATGCTGCTGCTGGCCCAGACCCAGTCCACCTACCTGAACAACGCGTGGCGCAGCGACTGGGGCGAGCTCCAGCGCTTCATCCGGATCGATGACACCGCGATCCCGGCCCGCCCCGCGGTAACCCCCGAAACCCGTTCGGGCACCTGGAGTCCCGGGCCGATCAACGTGAAGGGCTGGCAGTAATACCCGAACCGCGCCCGTTCCGGAGGGAGCGGGCGCGGTGCTGCCGAGTCGCGGTGCTGCCGAGTCGCGGTGCTGCCGAGTCGCGGTGCTGCCCGGCGCTACGGTCCGGCTTCGCCGCGGAGTTTGCGGACCTGGGCGACGGTGAGGGCGGTCAGTTGCTGGGGGTCCGGCTCCGTCGCGCCGGACATGGCGATCTGGACCACGGTGGGGCCGACCAGGGCCAGGCTCACGGCCGAGTGGAGGGTGAAGCCCTGGCTCGTGGTGACCACGCGGTAGGCGGTCGCGGCGTCGCCGGCGGCGGGCTGGTCGAGGCCGCCCACCCGGAACTCGATCGTGGCCGACGGGTCGGCGGCGTCGGTGCCGGAGAAGCTCGCGCAGTCGCGCAGCAGCGTCTGCACGGCGGTGAAGGCGCGGGCCGCGCCGTCCCCGGCGTAGGCGGCGGCGTCGATGTCGATACTGGCGAAATCCAGTCCGCCGAACGTGGCGGTCGCTCGCGAGGCCGCGTCGGGGGCCTGCTCGGCGACGGGCGCGAGCACCTTCGCGCAGCGCGCCGGATCGGTGTTCGAGCCCGACCCGCTGCTGCTGCCCACGGCCGGATCGGGCAGGGCCGCATACCCGTTCGGCAGCGCCTTCGCGTCGAGGATCGCCGCGCGCAGCGCGGGAGAATCGGGAACCGGACCCCCGGCCGCCGCCGTGGGCGGCGTCACCGCCGGGCCCAGCGGCGGGACCGCGGGCGCGGCGTCGTCCTCGCCGCAGGCGGCCAGCGTCAGCGCCAGCACGCCGGTGAGCGCCGCGACGGTGGTGCGGGCGCGCGGGATCGCGCGCATCGTGCCCGGTGTGGTGTTCACGCGCCCCACTGCACCTGCGTCCGAAGCGTCTGGCGCAGCGTCACATTGCTGTGCGGGTCCCGGTAGGTCTGGTTGCCGCCCACTTCGACCGAGCCCGAAACCGGCAGCGGCAGGCCGAGATCGACGGTGATCACGCCGTTGCCGTGCATGAGGTAGTCCATGATCTCGAGCTGCCCGGCCTCGTTGGGCAGGTGCCACACCGTCGATTTCGGGGTCTGGGTCACGTCGAGGGAGATGGTGAGCAGGTTGCCGTCGCGGTGGGTGAGCGTGGCGGTGGTGACCTGCTCGAGCGGCACGCTGCCCGAGACCTGCTGGCGCACGGTCCACACCGCGCCCTCGCCGACCGGCTCGTCCGGGAAGGCGATGGACTGGTACACCGCCTGATAGAACGCCTGCTCCAGGGCGGCGCGCGCGGCGTCGGAGGTGGCGGGCTTGGGGGCCATGCGCAGCGCGGTGATCGCGCCCATCTCGCTGATGTCGAATCCGGCCCGCGAGCCGTCCGCGGTGAGCAGTGCCTGGGCCAGGGCGGGATCGGGAGAGGTGACGCTGCCCAGGGTCAGCTCGACGCCGTCGGTGCCGGCCTCGGCGGTGAAGGGAATGGTCACCCCGGGCGGTGAGAAGTCGCGTACCGCCTGGGAATTGATCTGCTGTTCGATGTGGTGATCGGTGCGGAGGGTGACCTGCTGGGTGGTGCCGGTCTCGACCAAGGGCCGCAGCCGGGCCCGGGGTTCGGCGCCGGCGTCGACGACGGTGGTGGTCACCGCCGCGATGGGCATGGTCACTTCGTTGCCGATGCCGACGATCGGTTCGGCGCCCTCGCCGTCGGTCGTGGTCTCCGACCCGGCGCTACACCCGGCGCTGAGCGCCGAGAAGGCGACGGCGAGCACCATGAGCAGCACACTCGATCGAGGATTCCGATGACCCGGGCGCGTTCGGCCGGTGTGGCCGGAACAGCGTGCGGTGGCAGGCGCCGAGCTGGGGGATGAAGACAACACCGTCACGTCGAACAGGTTACGGCCACTTCCTGAAAATCAGCTGGGATGCCGGTGCGCCCGGGCGCCGCGGCCTTCGCACCCCTCGCAGCGCGTACCGAACGGCCCGTTCGCACGCCGAGCGCGGGGGCGGCAATTGCCATAGGGAATGATGTCAAGGGTGAGTACCGACCGGCCGCGCGAATCCGGCGCAGACGAACCAGACGAGTCGCCCGGCGACAGCGCGCCCCGGAGCGGCGCCGCGGACCCGGCCCCGGCGGCCGGAACGACCGGCTCCGAGCCCGCGTCGCTCGCGAAGGATTCCGGTGTGGACGCCGCGACGGCGAGCGCCGATGACCCGGAGACGGCCGATCGGGATACGGCGGTTGACGCCGCCGAGACCGACGACGCGCCCGCGCGGCCCAAGCGACTGCGTACCGTGCTGGCCCTCGCCGCCGTCCTGCTCGGCCTGGACCTGTTGACCAAGATCATCATGGTGGCCCAGCTGACGCCCGGCGAACCGGTGTACCTGATCGGCAAGACCGTTCGCTTCACCCTGGTCCGCAATCCCGGGGCGGCCTTCTCCATGGGCGGCACCGGCATGACCTGGCTGCTGACCCTGATCGCCACCGCCGTGGTGATCGGCGTGATCCGCATCGGCAGCACCCTGCGTTCGCTGCCGTGGGCCATCGGCCTGGGCATGGTGCTCGGCGGCGCGCTGGGCAACCTGGTGGACCGGCTGTTCCGCTCGCCCGGCCCGCTGCAGGGCCACGTGGTGGATTTCGTGGCCGTGGGCTGGTGGCCGGTGTTCAACGTGGCCGATTCGGCCATCGTCTGCGGCGCGATCCTGCTGGTGACCCTGACGCTGTTCGGCTTCGAACCCGACGGAACCCGCATGCAGCACGCCGAGGGCGAGAAGGAGGAGAAGACCGCATGAGAGAGACCCGCAGTATGCCGGTGCCCGACGGCCTGGACGGCATGCGCGTCGACGCCGGCCTGTCCCGGCTGCTCGGCCTGTCGCGCACGGCCGTCGCCGCCATGGCCGAGGACGGTTCGGTCCAGCTGGACGGGGTGGCGGCGGGCAAGTCCGACCGGCTCAGCGCGGGCTCCTGGCTCGAGGTCGAATTCCCCGAACCCAAGCGCGAACTCGTGGTCGAGGCCACCCCGGTCGACGGGATGAAGATCCTCTACGCCGACGACGACATCGTGGCCGTGGACAAGCCGGTGGGCGTGGCCGCGCACACCGGCGTCGGCTGGAGCGGGCCGACCGTGGTGGGCGGACTCGCCGCCATGGGATACCGCATCTCCACCTCCGGCGCGCACGAGCGCCAGGGCATCGTGCACCGCCTGGACGTCGGCACGTCCGGGGTCATGGTGGTGGCGCAGTCCGAGCACGCCTACACCGTGCTCAAGCGCGCGTTCAAGCAGCGCACCGTGGACAAGCGCTATCACGCTCTGGTGCAGGGGCATCCGGATCCCAGCAGCGGCACCATCGACGCGCCGATCGGCCGCGCGCGCGGCAACGACTGGAAGTTCGCGGTCACCGCGGACGGCCGCCCGAGCGTCACCCACTACGACACCGTCGAGGCGTTCCAGGCGGCGAGCCTGCTCGACATTCACCTGGAAACCGGTCGCACACACCAGATTCGGGTGCACTTCTCCGCGGTGCGGCATCCCTGCTGCGGTGATCTGACCTACGGGGCGGACCCGCGCCTGGCCGAACGGCTCGGGCTGGAGCGGCAGTGGCTGCACGCGCGCCAGCTCGGGTTCAACCATCCGGCCGACGGCCGCTGGGTCGAGATCACCAGCGAGTACCCCGCCGACCTCGAGCACGCCCTGGACGTGCTCCGCGCGCACTAGTGCGGACCGGCGATCGGCGGCGGGTCGTGATCGCCGCCGCCACAGCGGCTTTCGCCGCCTTCGTCTACGGGCTCGGGGTGGCGGTGCCGCCCCGGGCCGCGGTGATCGCCACCGATCGGCTCGGCCCGGAAAACGGGGAGCCGGTCGCCGAGTACCTGGCCCGGGCGAGCGCGTCGCTCGCGGGCGCCGATACCGATCGGCACTGGGCGCTGCTGTCCTTCACCGCGGGCATCACCGCCGACCGTATTCCGGAATACGCCGGGGGACTGCGTATTTCGGAGGTCACCTACCACGTTCCGCTGGACCGGGTGCGCACGCCGATCGTCACCGTCGCGGTCCCCGCCGGTGACGAGGCCGCCCGCGCCTCGGTGAAAGCCGCCGCGTACCAGGTGGAGTACCTGTCCCCGCTGGACGCGCGCGCCGTGCGCGTGAACGCGATCACCGCGTCCCGGCTGCGCGCGAACTGCGCCTGCGTGGTGGGCCTGGTGGTGCACGGGACCCTGCCCGAACTGCGCGCGCTGGCCACCCGGCCCGGGATCCGCGCCGTCGAAGCGCTGCCCGCCGACGCGCCCGCGGGCGTGTTCGCCCTGGTGCCCCTGCTGCCGGAATCGGACCTGCTGGCCGAGCCCGGGCCCGACGACGGCGTACTGCCGCCGGACTGACCCCGCCGCCGCCCCGCCCGGCTCGCGTCCGGGTGGTAGCCGGTGCGACGCACCCGGACGGGTGTCGAAAGCCTGTCGGGCGCCGTCTTTCTCGATCGATACCGACTCGCTGCCGCGGGCGGGCCCCCGATTGCCGTTTTGCCCGATATGCATGATTCGCGGCGATGTCATTCGATCGAATCGTGTATTCGGTAGTCCGCATTACCGACCTATCACGAGCAGATGTCGACGCCCGGAAAAGTTTGCTGGCGGCGAAATTTGGTTTGCTGAAACCCCTTGGCGCGCGCCCGTATTCGATACCGGAAGGTATTCTTTTCCCGTCACCGGGGGAAATGAGAAGTGGCGCCGTAAATCTCGGGCAAATGCCGTGTGTCGCTACCGGCACATGTGTAGCGTCCTGAAATCGTAAAGTCTTACAGCGCGAGTGGTGATCAGTGATCGGTATTGACAGCTGTCTCAAACGCATCATGGATATCCCCGGTGCGCGGAGTGTGACGCTGGTCGACGCGGCGAGTGGTCTGTCCGTGGCTGCCGCCGGTAGTCACGACCTTCTCGACCAGCACGAGGACGCGGCCAGCACCACCGAGGTGGTCCGGGCGGTACTGCAGTGCCCGGCCCTGATCAACAGCGCCTACGGCGACGACATCACCGAGATCATTGTCTGCGGCAGCGGCGGATATCACCTGCTGAATCTGGTGAACGGCGACTACGAGGGCCGGCTATTCGTGCACGTGCTCTTCGACGACGCCACCGGCAACCTCGGCATGGCCAGATTCCGGATCCGCGGCCTCCTGTCCGAATTGGTCGATGGTGATCATGAGCGGTGAACTCGCCGTGGAATTGCGGCGGCTGGAGCAGCAGGGCAGCACGGGCGTGCTGCGCACCGGCGACGGCGCCTTCCATCTGGCCGACGGCGCGATCACGCGCGCCGACTGCCGTCGCACCACCGGCCTGGATCGCCTCGTCATCGAGGCGGGGGTGGCCACGGCCGAGGACTGGCGGGCCGCCGAGGGCGGCGACAGCGGATCGCTGCTGACCCGGCCGCAACTGGAGACCCTCGCGGTGCTGTCGGTCTTCGACGCCGCCTACTTCCTGCTGTCGAATCCCGCGGTCCCCGAGTTCCGCCCGACCCCGCCGAACTGGCTGGCCCCGGTCTGCCATCTCACCCCGCGCGCCATCGTGGACGAATGCGCGCGGCGCGGTGATCCCGAGGCCGGGCCCTGGCCCGCGGCCCTGGTCGATCGAACGCCGGTGGTCCCGGTGCGCCGGATGCGCACCCAGCGGGTGGTCCTGACCGGCGGCCAGGCCGAGGTGCTCGCGGCCGCCGACTCCCGGCGCAGCATCACCGGGATCGCACATGAATTGGGCCGCACCACCTTCGGCTGCCTGGTGGCGGTGCGCGATCTGACCGCGGCGGGTCTGATCGTGCCGCCCGTGCAGTCCGGGGCGCGGCCCGCCCCGCTCGTCATGACCGATTCGGTGGTGGTCACCCCCGTCACCGCACCGGCGGGTCTACCCCGGCGCCGGTCCCGCCAGTCCGCGGCGGTGACCGCCGCGGAGCGCTGGCAGCCGGTCGATCGTGACGTCCTCGTGCGCGTGCGCGCGGCCCTGGAAGAGCTTGCGTGACACCGCGCAGGAGATCGTTCGGAGAATTGATGGGAAGGTTGACCAAGGTGGCGATGTCCGGACCCGAACCGAACACGGTGTTACCGGCACAGCTCAAAGCATTACGCACGCGGGTCCCGCAATTGACCGGGGCGCTGGTGGCATCCACCGACGGCCTGCTCATCGCGCACGATCTGCCCACCCACATCGAGCCGACGGGTATGGCCGCGCTCAGCGCCTCCCAGCTCGCGCTCTCACATCGACTGGCCACCACCGCGCACGGCGGCAATTTCCGCGAAGTGGTCGTGCGCGGCGAAGGCGGCTACGTGGTGATCTACGCGGCGGGCTGGACGGCCGCGCTCATGGTTCTCGCGGGCCCCGAGGCGAACGTGGGCCGGCTCCACCTGGAGTCGCGTCCGGTTGCCCGCACCATCGCCGACCACCTGTCGGCGGCGAACGACCTCGGAAAGCACCAGAAGAAGAACACCGATTGAAAGGAACGCCATGTCCAACATGGATATCGCGCTGAAGGACATGATGGTGATCGACGGGGCCGTCGGCGCCGCCGTGGTCGACTACAACAGCGGTATGGCCCTGGGCCTGCTCGGCAGCTCCAAGGCGCTGGACCTGCAGGTCGCCGCCGCGGGCAACACCGAGGTGGTGCGCGCCAAGATGCGCACCATCGAACAGCTCGCCCTGAACGAGGAGATCGAGGACATCCTCATCACCCTCGGCAGCCAGTACCACATCATCCGCCCCATGACGGGCCGCAAGTCCAAGGGCCTGTTCCTGTACCTGGCCCTGGACAAGGTGCGCGCGAACCTGGCCCTGGCCCGGCACCGGCTCAAGGGCATCGAAGAGGATCTGGAGGTCTAGCGAACCACCACCACGCGGTTACCACCCGGAACCCGGGCGGTCACCGCGGTGGGGGCCCCGTTCGTCGTATCGCCGTCGCTCCCCGCCGGCGGGCGTGAGAGATTGGTGCGCGAGCACTGATCGCGAAAGGGGATGGGGTCCGATGGATTTGACGACCGAACAGGCCGATCGGGCGGCGGGGGTGCTGCTGGGCACGGCGGCCGGGGACGCGCTCGGCGCGGGCTACGAGTTCACCCATCCCGGCCCGGATCGCGTCATCGACATGATCGGCGGCGGCGCGTTCAAGTGGGCGCCGGGGGAGTGGACCGACGACACCTCGATGGCCATCGCGGTGGCGCGCGCCCTGGTGGCGGCCGGAAACCTGCACGAGCCCAGCGGATTGGACGCCGCGGCGGCGGAATTCGTGGCGTGGTGGGATTCCAAGCCCGTCGACATCGGGCATCAGACCTCGCAGGTGTTGCAGTGGCGCAGCACATCCGGGCGCGACATGCAGATTCGCGCCCACGAGCTCGGCGGCCTCACCGCGGGCAACGGCTCGCTCATGCGCACCGCTCCGGTGGCCCTGGGCTACCTCGGCGACGAGACCAGTTGCGGGCGGGCCGCGGCCCTGATCAGCTCGCTCACCCACTACGACCCGCAGGCCATGCAGGCGTGCACGCTGTGGTCGCTGGCGATCCGGCACGCGGTGCTGCACGGGGATTACGCCGGTGTGCGGCAGTCATTGTGGGCGGTGGACGCGGACTTCTGGGAGCCGCTGCTCGATGCCGCCGAACACGGCACGCCCGCCGACTTCCCCAAGAACGGCTGGGTGGTGCACGCGCTGCAGACCGCCTGGTGGGCCATCACGCACGCCGATTCCCTGCCCGCCGCACTGGAACTGGCGGTGCGGGCGGGCGGCGACACCGACACCACCGCGGCCATCGCGGGCGGGCTGCTCGGCGCGCGCTGGGGCGCGTCGGCCATTCCCGAGCGGTGGATCGCTCTGCTGCACGGGTATCCGGGGCATCGCGCCGAGGATCTGCGCAATCTGACGGATCTGATCCTCGCACGCTGAGCGGGCCCGTGCGCCCGGGCGCGGGCGTCAGTCCGCCAGCCGGACCACGCCGTCCAGGTACCGGCGGCAGCGCCCGGACAGCCGCACCCGGTCCGCCGCCAGCGAACAGCGCAGTGCCCCACCGCGTTTGGACAGCTGCCGGGCGGTCAGCGTGGTGCGGCCCAGCTCGCGGGACCACAGCGGCGCGAGCTGCGCGTGCGCGGAGCCGGTGACGGGATCCTCGGGCACGCCCACCCCGGGCGCGAACACCCGGGACACGAAATCCGTCTCCTCGCCCAGGGCGGTGAGGATGGCCGCCCGGCCGAGCGCGGGAAAGGCCGCGAAGTCCGGACGGGCGTCGCGCACCTCGTGTTCGGCGGTGAGCACCAGCACCACGTCGGTGCCGTCGTAGGCGCGCAGCGGCCGCACGCCCAGCGCGCTCGCCAGCATGCGCGGAATGTCTTCCCGCACATCGATTTCCACCGAGTCCACCGCGGGCAGGTCCAGCACCAGGTCGTCGCGATCGCGATCGACGCGCAACCATCCACTGCGGGTGTAGAAGTGCACGCGATCCGCGCCCGGATGCATGTCGTCCAGGATCTGGGCGGCCGCGGCGAGGGTGGCGTGCCCGCACAGGTCCACCTCCACCGCGGGGGTGAACCAGCGTAGGTGGAAGGCGGGCGAGTTGTCCGGCGCCGCACCGGCCTCGGACGGCAGGGCGGAGGTGTAGAAGGCGGTCTCGGCCAGGTTGTTCTCCTCGGCGAGCTGCTGTAGCAGCTCGTCCGGGAGCCAGGACAGCAGTGGCATGACCGCCGCCGGGTTGCCCGAGAACGGTGCGTCGGCGAACGCGTCGATCTGGTGCAGCAGGACCTCCATGCGCCCCAAAGTACCCCGCGCGTCAATGACAGCCCCGGACAAGACAGTTCACGGCGAGCCGGAACATGCGACCAGTACGCGTTTAACGCGGAACGGCGGTGCACCGGTAGGGTGCACCGCCGTCCGGTCCCAGGAACCGTTCCGTAATCAGCCGGGCGTCAGGGCTTTTCGCCGGGGGAGGTGGGCAGCAGGTGCGGATCCTCGCCCTGCAGCTTGGCGCTGACGTACCACGCCACCTCCACCAGCACGATGCCGATCGCGCCCAGGATGCACGCCCACGTGGTGAAGGCGGCGTTGGTCGGATCGAGCTTGAAGAACTCGCGGGTGAACGGCAGCGCGAACAGAATCAGGTAGCCCACAACCGATCCCGCGACGAGCAGCACCTTCCACCACACCCACGGCCGCGCCACGATCGCCAGCACCCAGACCGCGATGATCAGCAGCGTGATGAGCGCGGTGGTGCCCGCCTGCACCTTCTGGGTCTCGGTCGCGTCGGGGCCCTGGTACGACATCAGGTACGAGATGAAGGTCATGACGCCGATGACCAGACCGGACGGAATCGCCAGTCGCATGACGCGCCCGACGAATCCGGTGCGCGCGCGTTCGTTGTTCGGCGCGAGCGAGAGGATGAAGGCCGGGATGCCGATGGTGAACCAGGCCGCGATCGTCACGTGGCGCGGCAGGAACGGATAGCCGATGGCCTCGTAGTGGAAGATCTGCGAACCCACGCCGGCGATGCCGACGAGGAAGGCCAGCACCACCGAGTACACGGTCTTGGTGAGGAACAGGTTCGAGACCCGCTCGATATTGCCGATCACCCGGCGGCCCTCGCCGACCACGTACGGCAGGGTCGCGAACTTGTTGTCCAGCAGCACGATCTGGGCCACCGAGCGGGTGGCCGGGCTGCCCGAGCCCATCGCGACGCCGATGTCGGCGTCCTTGAGCGCCAGGACGTCGTTGACGCCGTCGCCGGTCATCGCGACGGTGTGCCCGCGCGACTGCAAAGCGCCGACCATGGCCCGCTTCTGGTCCGGGCGCACCCGGCCGAAGACGGTCTCGTGCTCGAGCACGTCGGCGAGTTCGTCACGATCACTGGGCAGTTCGCGCGCGTCGACCGCGTGCGCGCCGCCGGTGAGCCCGAGCGAGGAGGCCACCGCGCCGACCGATACGGCGTTGTCGCCGGAGATGACCTTGGTGGCCACGTGCTGGGACGCGAAGTACTCCAGGGTGTCCTGGGCGTCGGCGCGAATTCGCTGCTCCAGCACCACCAGTGCGGCCGGGGTCACCGTGCCGGGCGCGTCGGCGGCGTCCACCGGCCGGTCGCTGCTCGCCAGCAGCAGCACGCGCAGCCCCTGCGCGCCGATCTCCTCCGCGGTGGCCGCGATGTCGGTTCCGGGCTCGAGCAGCACGTCGGGCGCGCCGAGCAGCCAGTTGCCGTGCTCACCGAAGGAGAACCCGCTCCACTTCTTGGCCGAACTGAACGGCGCGACGCCGCTGGGCCGCCAGCCCGGGTTGTCCGGCAGCGCCTCGGCGATGGCCAGCACACTGGCGTTGGGCCGCGGATCGTTGGCCGCCAGCGCCGCGAGCACCTGCCGCAGATCCTCCGAATCGTCAGGGACGCCGCCGGATTCGCCGTTCATCGACAGCGCCTCGCCGACCCCGTTCCCGGTCACCGGCCGAATCTCGCCCAGCCGCATACCGTTCTCGGTCAGGGTGCCGGTCTTGTCCGCGCACACCACGTCCACGCGCGCCAGGCCCTCGATGGCAGGCAGCTCCTGCACCAGGCACTGCCGGCGGCCGAGCCGGACCACGCCCACCGCGAAGGCGATGGAGGTCATCAGCACCAGGCCCTCGGGCACCATGGGCACCAGCGCCGCGACCATGCCGTTGACCGCGGGCCGCCACGACTCCCCGCTCGAGACGAGCTGGTTGTAGATCGACAGGATGCCCGCCGGAATCAGCAGGTAGGTAATGACTTTCAGGATGGTGTTGATGCCGTTGCGCAGTTCGGAGTTGACCAGGGTGAACTTGCTGGCCTCGTCGGCGAGCTTGGCCGCGTAGGCGTCCTTGCCGACCTTTGTCGCCCGGTACGCGCCGCTGCCGGAGACCACGAAGCTGCCCGACATGACCGGCGCCCCAACGCTTTTGTCGATCGGATCGGCCTCGCCGGTGAGCAGCGACTCGTCCACCTCGAGCAGTTCGGCCTCGATGACCTCGCCGTCGACCACGATCTGATCGCCGGGGCCGAGTTCGATGACGTCGTCGAGCACCACCTCCTGCGGCGCCACGGCCTGCGACCTACCCTCGCGCCGGACCATCGGCTGGGCCTGCCCGACGATGGCGAGCTGGTCGAGGGTCTTCTTGGCGCGCACCTCCTGGAAGATGCCGATGGCGCTGTTGGCCACGATGAGCAGGCCGAACATGCCGTCGATGATCGATCCGGTGGCCAGCACGAGAATGAACAGCACGCCGAGAATGGCGTTGATTCGCGTGAAGATGTTGGCCCGGACGATTTCCCGGACCGAGCGGCTGGCCCGCTCGGGTACGTCGTTGGTGAGCCCGTCGCGGCGGCGTTGTTCGACCTCGGCCGAGGTCAATCCGGTCGCCGGTGGGCTCGCGGCCTGCGCAGTGATCGACATGCCGACAGCCTAGAACGTCGGCGCGCCCGAAACCGGTTCGGCCGGGTGGCGGGCGCGCGCGTCGTGCGGGGCGAATTGGACGTCCGATAACCGATATCCCGGGGTCGTTGCGCAGGCTAACGTAGTGGGAGTGGACGATCCGCGCTCGATACCGGGAGAGGCCGCCGGAGCCGGCGGCGGCGCGATCGGCACCCCGCCCGGCCGAGCCCCGGCCGGCCGTGATCTGGGGATCACCTTCGGGGTCGGGGCGTACTTCATCTGGGGCCTGTTCCCGGCGTTCTTCGGACTGCTGGCCTTCGCGAGCCCGGTCGAGGTGCTCGCCGAACGCATTCTCTGGACCCTGGTGGTCGCGCTCGCGCTGCTGCTGGTGGCCGGGCGCATCCGGGAACTGCGGCGGATCGACGCGCGCACCTGGCGGCTGGCCGCGGCGGCGTCGCTGGCGCTGTCGGTCAACTGGGGCGTGTACGTCTACGGCGTGATCTCCGAGCAGGTGGTGCAGTGCGCGCTCGGGTACTTCATCAATCCGCTGGTGACGGTGGCGTTCGGCGTGCTGATCTTCCGTGAGCGGCTGCGCCGGCCGCAGTGGATCGCGCTGACCCTGGGTGCGATCGCGGTGGTGGTGCTGACCGTCGACTACGGCCGCCCGCCCTGGATCGCGCTCGTACTGGCCTGCTCCTTCGCGGTGTACGGGCTGGTCAAGAAGGTGATCAGGCTCGACGCGCTGCCCGGTCTGGCCGCCGAGGGGCTCGCCGCCGCGCCGTTCGCGCTCATCGCGGTGGTCGTGCTCGCACTGACCGGGAGCGCCACCTTCGGCTCCTCGGGGGCGCATACCGCCCTGCTCATGGTCACCGGCCCGGTCACGCTGATCCCGCTGCTGCTGTTCGCGTTGGCCGCGCCCCGGGTTCCCTTGTCCACCATGGGAATTCTGCAATATCTGACGCCCGCGCTGCAGCTGAGCTGGGGCGTGTTCGTCGGGCACGAGCCGATGCCGGCCTCGCGCTGGGCGGGGTTCGCGCTGATCTGGGTCGCGCTGGGCATCTTCACCGTGGACGCGCTGCGGCGGGCGCGGCGGCCCGCGGTCGTCGCGGCCTGAGGGATTCGCCCGGTCGGCGCCGCCGTTATTTTCCGGGGCTTGTCTGAAATGGGGCCGACTCAGTATGTTCCCGGCGAGACGGCAGGCCCCGCCGTCCGGAAAGGAAACTCCCCATGCGCACTCGCTATCGTGCCGGAATCCTCGCCAGCGCCATCCTGTTCGCCCCGCTCGCCGCCGCGGCCACCGCCGCCGCCGTGCCCCTGACCCCGGCGCCCGCCCCCGCCGACCAGGTCGCCCAGGTCTGCACCATGCAGTACCCGGCCAGCCTGTGGTGCCAGCTGGGCAGCCTGTCCGCCGACGCGGGCTCGGGCCAGAAGTAGCGCGTTCCCGCCGCCCGGCCCGCCCGCTCCGCTATGACCGTTGTCACCGGGGGGTTGGCGGGCCGGTGCTTTTCTGGATAACTTCGAAGGCGTGGCGATGCTCCTGTCGGCCGACTTGTACCGGTCCAGGGTCGGGATCGCCACGAGCACAGGAGTTTTCCCATCACCATCCAGTTCAACCACACCATTGTCGCCAGTGAGAACAATCGTGAATCGGCCGAATTCTGGGCCGATATCCTCGGTCTGACGGTGGGCGCGGAGTGGGGTCCGTTCATCGCTCTAGAAGTCGAGAACGGCGTCACCTTCGATTTCGCCACCGTGCCGCCGGATCTGCCGGGCGGCGTTCACCCCACGCACTACGCCTTCCTCGTCTCCGAGGAGGAATTCGACGCGGCCTACGCGAAGATTCGTGAGCGCGAGCTCACCTATTGGGCGGATCCGCGGCAGCAGGGCGTGAACGAGATCAATCACAACGACGGCGGCCGGGGGATCTACTTCACCGATCCCAGCGGCCACTACCTGGAGCTGATCACCGTTCCGTACGGTGGCTGGCCCGCGCGGTAGTTCGCCGGCCTCGTACCCGCCGGACCGGCGGGTACGAGGCGTCCGCGCTAGGACGCGACAGCCGTGCCCAGCGATTGCGCGCCCAGGAATTTCGGCGCGTACTTCTCGTAGAAGCGATCCAGCTCCCGAATCTCGAAACCGGCGTCCTCCAGCATGATTCGCACGTCGCGATTCAGATTGCAGCCGCCGAACAGCGTCTTCTGCACCGGATTCAGCCGCTGCTGCCACCGCTGGACGCCGGGATCCGGCGCCAAGCCGTGCTCGGCGAAATGCAGGGTGCCGCCCGGGGCCAGCACCCGCCGGACCTCGACCAGCGCCGCCGCCACATCGGGGATCGTGCACAGCGTCCAGGTGGTCAGCGCGGAGTCGAAACTGTTGTCCGCGAACGGAAGTGACTGCCCGTCCAACCCCGAACGTTCGACCGGCACGCTCGAGCGCGCCACCCGCCCCGCCGCCATCGCCCAGCCCCGGTCGGCGGGCTCGACCGCGCTCACCGACTTCACCGCCGCCGGATAGAACGGCACGTTGCGGCCCGAACCGAACCCGATCTCGACCACGCGGCCGTGCAGCCCCGCGCACGCCTTCTCCCGCACCGGGTCCAGCATCGACGATCCGCAGGTCTTGTCGATGATGTGCGGCAGCACCCGTTCCTCGTAGATTCCCACCCCACCACTGTCCTGCCGAATCGGCGCGCGCGCCAGCCACCGAACCCGGCGGCACTCGGCCTCCACCCGCCGCACCGCCGCTGCGGGCCCGGCACGATCCCGGTAGGCCGGGGATACGGAGGCGCCGTGGACCCCGGCACGTGCGACCACGAGCAGTACGGCGGACGTACCGCCGGTCCTCGGCATGCGGGTGGTTGGGACTGTTCGTCGGCGCGCTGGTGGGGACCGACGGCGAATGTGGTCGGGGCGGGACCTGGTACGGGCGTGGGTCAGCGCGTGACCGGGAAGCGGGTCGCGAGCCACTCGGTCAGGTAGGTGAGTACCCGCGGGTCCACGGTGGTCTCGATGGTGGCGTACTCGCTCGGCAGGCCGGTCTCGGTGGGTTGCATCAGGTGATTGAGACCGGGGAACGTGTGCACGGTGGCGTCGGGGTTCGCCGTGAGCAGCGCGCGCATGGGCGGTTCGCTCTGGGCGGGCGGAACCTGCAGGTCCCGGCCGCCGAACAGGGCGAGCACGGGGGTGCGCAGGCCGGCCAGCGCCGGGGCGGGATCGTAGGCCACCAGGGCCGCGAAGTAGGGGCTGAGCTGGGCGTCGATGTCCTGCGGGGTCGCGCGCTGATCGGCGGGCAAGGCGTCGTTGCGTTCGCGGGCGTACCGGCGGGCCGCGTCCAGGTCGCCGGAACGCAGCAGGTCGTTCAGGGTCGCGAGGGTCGCGATCTCGGCGTCGATCCGCTCGGGCGGTGCGCCCTCGGCGGCCATGATGAGCCGGGTCTGCTCCAGGACCACGTCCGCGCCCGGCACCGCGGGCCCGGCGAGGGTGATCGTGAACGCCACGCCACTGTCCGGGCGCGCCGCGACCAGGGGTGCGAGGTAGCCGCCTTCGCTGTGGCCCAGCAGGCCCAGGCGGGCCCCGTCGATGTCTGCGCGGCTGCGCAGGTAGGTCAGGCCCGCGACGACATCGTCGGCCAGATTCGGGTAGCCGGACTCGTTCAGGTCGCCGCCGGTGCCGCCGACGCCGCGATCGTCGACGCGCAGGACGGCGTATCCGGCGCGGGTGAGGGCATCGGCGATGACCAGAAAAGGCTTGTGCCCCAGCAGTTCCTCGTCACGGTTCTGCGGGCCGCTGCCGGTGATCAACAGGACGGCGGGATGCGGGCCGCCGTCCCGCGGGAGGGTGAGCGTGCCCGCGACGGTGATGGCGTCGCTGCGATAGGTGACGTCCTCGGATCGGTACGGCCACGGCGGTTTCGGTTCCTGCGAACGCGCCGGGGTGGTGCCGGCGCCCTGCCCGCTGTCACCGGTGGCGGGTGTGGGCGCGGGGCTTTCCGAACCGGAGCAGCCCGAGATCACCAGGCCGGTTGCCAGCAGCAGGGCCGGTAGCAGCGATCGCAGCGCGCGCATGGGTTCAGCGTACGCACGGCGCCCGGCGATAACGGCCGGATAACCGCTCGGGCATGCGAAATAACCTCTGGGGCAACGGCAGTAACGCTCGGGCGCACGTCATTGCCCGGGGTGGGCCGCGGTTCTACCGTGAAACAGGTGAGCACCGCTGCTTCCTCCCCGGTCCCGGCCGAGCCGTCCACCTCGGTGGGCGGGTATTCGGCTCCCGAGTTCGCGCCGCTGGTGCGGGCCTTCGCCCGGCGGATGGGTGATCGCCCGGGTGCGGGGGCGAGCCTGGCGGTGCATCGGCACGGGGTACCGCTGGTCGAGGTGTGGACGGGGGAGGCCGCGCCCGGGGTGGCGTGGACCGCGAACACCGGGTCGGTGGTGTTCTCCGCGACCAAGGGCATCGCGGCCACGGTGATCCATCGGCTGGCCGATCGCGGGCTGCTCGACTACGACGCGCCCGTCGCCGCCTACTGGCCGGAGTTCGGCGCCGCCGGTAAGGATCGAATCACGGTGCGGCAGTTGCTGTCCCACCGTGCCGGGTTGTCGGGGCTGCCCGACATCGCGCGCGGCCTCGACGACGTCATGGACCACCGGTTGATGGAACGGCAGCTCGCCGCCGCGAAACCCGATCACCTGCTGGGGATTCCGACCTACCACGCGCTGACCTTCGGCTGGCTGCTCGCGGGCCTGGCACGGGCGATCACCGGTCGCGGGATGGGGGAGCTGTTCCGGACCGAGATCGCCGAGCCGCTGGGCACCGACGGCATCCACCTCGGCCGGCCGGGGCCGGACAGTGCGACGACTACCGCTGTGCTGCACGGGAATCGGCTCGCGCCGGTGGGCAGCACCTACGCGTCACTGGTGCTCGGGCGGGCCTACGGGGTCCCGGGCGCGGCGGGGGCGGCCGCGCGGGCGTTGTTCCTGCCCGGCCTGGAAGCCTTCGTCGACGGCGATGATCCGCCCATCAATCACACCGAACTGCCCGCGGGCAACGGCATCTGCACGGCCTCGGGTCTGGCCACGCTCTACGGCGCGCTGGCGTGCGGCGGCATGTCGAACGGTCACCGCTTCCTGACCCCGCGCACGATGCAGGCCGTGCGGCGCATCGAGTCCTACCGGCTCGACCACGCGCTGTTCTACATTCCGATGCTCTGGCACATGGGGTACCACTCGCTGCCCGTGCCCGGCGCCCGCACCGGCTTCGGGCACATCGGGCTCGGTGGTTCCTTCGGCTGGGCCGATCCGAGCTCGGGCGTGTCGATCGGCTTCGTCCACAACCGCCTGGCCCTGCCCGCGCTGGCCGCCGATCAGCTGGCCGCGGGCTGGGTGCTGCCCCTGACGATGCGCGGCGCCCGTTCGGCCCGCCGCGCTCCCGCCCGCCCCGCCGGCCGCGCGGCCTGACCCCGCCGCCTACTGCGAGTCGACCGCCAGCAGCCCGAACCGGTTGACGCTGGCATGGTTGTGCCCGTCGGCGCTGGTGATCACGACCTCGGTGGGGTTGGTCAGCCCGATGGCGCAGAAGCTGTCCCCGTCCCGCTGAATGCTGATGGACAGCAGCCGCTTTCCCGCGCTCTCCTGCCACTCCCGCATGCTCTCGTACAACCCCCGCATGGAAGTGCTCTCGAAGTACACGAGATTCTGCTTGTTGGTCTCCGACATGATCAAGCTCCCATCACCGTCCCACGGGGCGATGACGCCCCACACCCGTGATACCCCGCCCCATCGAACCCACGCCACCCGTTCCGCCGCTCTCGATTCAATGACCACTGCCGCGAAGGGTCTCGCGTTGCCGCAGCGGAATCCCGATGGCCCCGCGCGCGGTGAATCACGGAGCCCGTCAGCGCATCCCGTCCACGCCCAGTCGCGGGCAATAGTGGTGGATGGCGCCTGCGAGCTCGTAGACCGAGACCGGGAGGGTGACCGCCGAGATGGAGACCGAGCCGTGGCCGAGACCGCGGTTTCCGCGGCTGAGGATGCGTGTGGGCAGCGAGGACCGGGACAGATAGGCGTCGGGGTCGCGCAGGGTGATGTTCAAGAAGCGTTGCCCCTGTACCCGGCCCACGTGAAGTCGTTCGATTTCGGGCCAGGTGACCGTGCCGAGGCGGTGATGGGTCAGTCCTCGGTCGGTGAGGACGAGTTCCGGAGCTCGGCGGAACAGTTGCCGTACAGCGCCGATCAGAGACCCACCGAAGAACAGCACCGTGACCATGCCGAGAGTGGCCGTCAGTGGTTCTTCGATGGTCACCAGCGCCGCGCCCAGCGCGACGAAGATGACGCAGCCGAGGGCGAGCGCGATGGTGCGCGTCTTCGACGAGTGATAGACGGTTCTGCTACTCGCACCCGACATGAGCGACCCCTCCCGGCTCGAGGCATCGGACGACGGTGTCCGGCGCAATCCGTCTGCCTCACTTCGAATCTACGGACCTGGAGTCCGGAGAGCCCCGGAATTGCGCGACGATCCGCCCGTGCCCGGCCGCACGGCTCCACGGGATGCGGCGATTAATTTTGGTCGCTGGAGGCGTCTGTGGTGGTGAACCGGTGGGACGAGCGAAGGAGAAGTCGTGGCACAGGACGCGTGGGCGCTGGTGCGCGGGGAGCGGGCGGCGCTGGTGCGGGACCTGGCGGCGGTGAGCGACGACCGCTGGGACGTCCCGTCGCTGTGCCCGGGCTGGACCGTGCACGACGTGGCGGCGCATCTGGTCGATACCGCGCGGACCACGCGGCTCGGGTTCGTGTGGGGGCTGGTGCGCGCCCGGTTCGACTTCGACGCCCAGAACGCGCGGGGGATCGAGCGGCACCGCGGGGCCACGCCCGCGGAGACACTGGCTGCGATGCGGGCCGTGGTCTCGCGCACCACGACCCCGCCCGCGCCCCTGGACACGCGACTGGTCGAGGAGGTGGTGCACGGGGAAGACATCCGGCGGCCGCTCGGTATCAAGCACGAGTACGCGGGAGAGGCGGTGGCGCGGGCGCTGCGGCTGCAGGCCAAGACATCCCGATCCTTCGGCGGCGCAAAGGAATTGGTGGCGCGGGTGAGCGTCGTCGCCACCGACGCCGACCTGCGCCTGGGCGCGGGGCCGGAGGTGCGCGGCACCGTCCTCGCCCTGCTGCTGGCCCTGTCCGGACGCCGCGACGCACTCGCCGAACTGGACGGCCCGGGGGTCGAGCCGCTGGCCGCCGCCCTCTGAACCGCGTTCGGGCCGCCCGCGCTGGGCATCCCGGGCAACGGATTGTCATCATGTGCGCATGAGTCACCGTCTCGAGCTGCGCAGCGCCGACCTCCACGAAGTCCTGTCCTACCTCGGCTCGGAGCCGCGCGGCGAGGGGGCGGCGCGGCTGCTCGGCACGATGCGCGAGACAGCCGCAGGTCGCCAGCGCGGCCTGGAGGAACGCGGAACCGCCTGGGCCCTGGCGATTCCCGCCGCGCTCGACCAGCTCGTGGCGGGCCGTCCCGAAGGCGCCGGGGAGTCGGCGGCCGCGGCCTACGTGACCGCCCTGCAGATCGTCGTCGCCGGTCTCGGCTCCGAACCCGACACGGTCGGCGAGTATACCGACGCCCGCGCGCACTTCGCGGAGCTGGACGCGGAGCTCGACCGCGTCGGCGTCCCCGCCGAGCTGCGCCCGACCCGGTTCCTCTTCGCCGAATTCCCCTTCCCGCTGCCGGATTCGGCCTCCGGTCCCGCCCTCGGCCACCTCCCGCTGGTCGACGCCGCCGAGATCATCGACGCCTACCGGGCCGCGCTCGACCACGTGCACCCGCCGCACGCCGACACCCTGGCCGCCCTCACCGCCGCGCTCGAGTACCACCACGAGGAATGGGACGCCCTCCGCGAGGAACACGAGGACGCGGACGACCAATACATCTTCTTCTCGATCACCTGACGGAAACTGGAAGGGTGCAACTTCCGGTCGGTGCGGTGATCTGCGCGTTCGTCGCGGCGCTGTTGTTCGCGGTGTCGGCGGTCGCGCAGCAGCGGGCCGCGGCGGCGGTGCCCCAGGGCGCCGGGCTGTTGCGCTCGCTCGCGCGCAATCCGCGCTGGTGGGCCGGGATCATCGGGGACGGTGGGGGATTCGCGTTCCAGGTCGCGGCCCTGGCCCTGGGTTCGGTGCTGGTGGTCCAGCCGATCCTGGTCACCTCCCTGGTCTTCGCGCTGCCGCTGGCGCAGCGCTTCGGGGCCGTGCGCGTCACCCCGCTCATGTGGACCAACGCGCTGGCGCTCACCGTCGCGCTCGCGGTCTTCCTGGTCGTGGGCGACCCGGCGGAGGGGATCTCCGACGCGCCGACCCGGCAGTGGGCGGCACCGCTCGGGGTGATCCTCGGGCTCGTTCTCGCGGCCGTGCTCGCCGCCCGCGCGGTGCGATCCCCGGCGTGGCGTTCGCTGCTGTACGGCACCGCCGGCGGCACCCTCGTCGGAGTCTCGGCGGCGCTCACCGCCCACGTGACCGAAGTGTTCGAGCACAGCGTGACCACCGCCCTGACCGGCTGGCAGCTCTACCTGCTGGTCGCCACGGGCCTGGCCGGCGTCTACCTCCAGCAGCTCGGCTACCAGGCCGGATCCCTGGCCGCCTGCCTGCCCGCGTTCACTGTCGCCGAACCCATCGTCGCCGCGTTCCTCGGCTTCACCGTTCTCGAGGAGCGGCTGCGCAGCGGTCCGCTCGGCACCGTTTTCGTGATCGCGGCCGTCGCGGTGATGTGCGTGTCGGCCGTCGCGCTCTCGCGTGCCCAGGCCGCCGACGCCGAATCCGCGATGCCCGCGCCGCCCGCGCAGTGACCTCGAGCACGACACGCGAGCGCGAAACGCCGTAGGCCCAAGTCGGCTCCGCGTGGCTTCGAAAGCAGTCGGTGGGGGCGCTTAGTATGTCTGCGTGTCAGCCTCGGGATCATTCGTCCATCTCCACAACCACACCGAGTACTCGATGCTCGACGGCGCGGCGAAGATCACGCCTCTGTTCAAGGAGGCCAAACGGCTGGGCATGACGGCCGTGGGCATGAGCGACCACGGCAACATGTACGGCGCCTCGGAGTTCTACAACTCCGCCAAGAAGCAGGGCATCAAGCCGATCATCGGCATCGAGGCATACATCGCGCCCGAGTCCCGCTTCAACACCAAGCGCGTGCAGTGGGGCGATCCGTCGCAGAAGAGCGACGACGTCTCCGGCTCGGGCGCCTACACCCACATGACCATGGTCGCGGAGAACGCGCAGGGCCTGAAGAACCTGTTCAAGCTCTCCAGCCTCGCCTCCCTCGAAGGCCAGCTCGGCAAGTGGGCGCGCATGGACGCCGACATCATCGCCGAACACGCCGCCGGCATCATCGCCACCACCGGCTGCCCGTCCGGCGAGGTGCAGACCCGCCTGCGCCTGGGCCAGGAGCGCGAAGCCCTCGAGGCCGCCGCGAAGTGGCAGGAGATCTTCGGCCCGGAGAACTTCTTCCTCGAGGTCATGGACCACGGCCTGTCCATCGAGCGCCGCGTGCGCGAGGGCCTGATCATGGTCGGCAAGCAGCTCGGCATCCCGCCGCTGGCCACCAACGACTGCCACTACGTGCACGAGTCCGACGCGACCAATCACGAAGCGCTGCTGTGCATCCAGACCGGCAAGACCCTGGCCGACCCCACCCGCTTCAAGTTCGACGGCTCGGGCTACTACCTCAAGTCCGCCGAGGAGATGCGCGCGATCTGGGACGAGGAGGTCCCCGGCGCCTGCGACAACACGGTTCTCATCGGTGAGCGCGTGCAGTCCTACGAGGACGTCTGGGCGCACCGCGACCGCATGCCGATCTTCCCGGTCCCCGAGGGCGAGACCCAGGCCAGCTGGCTGCGGCACGAGGTCATGAAGGGCCTGGACCGCCGCTTCCCGAACGGCCCGAAGCAGGAATACCTCTCGCGCGCCGACTTCGAACTCGACGTGATCATCGAGATGGGCTTCCCCGCCTACTTCCTCATCACCGCCGACCTCATCACCTACGCCCGCTCGGTCGGCATCAACGTCGGCCCGGGCCGTGGTTCGGCCGCCGGTTCGCTGGTCGCCTACGCCATGGGCATCACCAATATCGACCCGATCCCGCACGGGCTGCTCTTCGAGCGCTTCCTCAACCCCGAGCGCGTGTCGATGCCCGATATCGATATCGACTTCGACGATCGCCGCCGCGGTGAGATGGTCCGCTACGCCACCGAGAAGTGGGGCAGCGACCGCGTCGCCCAGGTCATCACCTTCGGTACCATCAAAACCAAAGCCGCGCTGAAGGATTCGGCGCGCGTGCTGTTCGGTCAGCCCGGTTTCGCCATCGCCGACCAGATCTCCAAGGCGCTGCCGCCGCCGATCATGGCCAAGGACATTCCGGTCGCGGGCATCATGGATCCCGAGCACGAGCGGTACAAAGAGGCCGCCGAGGTCCGCGAGCTCATCAACACCAATCCGGACGTCAACAAGATCTACGAGACCGCGCGCGGGCTCGAGGGCCTGATCCGCAACGCGGGCGTGCACGCCTGCGCGGTCATCATGTCGTCCGAACCGCTCATCGACGCCATCCCGATGTGGAAGCGCGCGCAGGACGGCGCGATCATCACCGGCTGGGACTACCCGTCGTGCGAGGCCATCGGCCTGCTGAAGATGGACTTCCTGGGCCTGCGCAACCTCACCGTCATCGGTGACGCGCTGACCAACATCAAGAACAACCGCGGCATCGAACTCGACCTGGACACCCTGCCCCTGGAAGACGCCGCGACCTACGAGCTGCTCGCGCGCGGTGACACCCTCGGTGTCTTCCAGCTCGACGGCGGCGCGATGCGAGACCTGCTGCGCCGCATGATCCCCACCGGCTTCGACGACATCGTCGCCGTGCTCGCGCTCTACCGCCCGGGCCCGATGGGCATGAACGCGCACAACGACTACGCCGACCGCAAGAACGGGCGGCAAGAGGTCAAGCCCATTCACCCGGAGCTCGAGGAGCCCCTGAAGGACATCCTGCGTGATACCTACGGCCTGATCGTGTATCAGGAGCAGATCATGCAGATCGCGCAGAAGGTCGCCGGGTACTCCCTCGGCCGAGCCGACATTCTGCGCCGCGCCATGGGTAAGAAGAAGGCCGAGATCCTGGAAGCCGAATTCGTCGGCTTCGAGGAGGGCATGCTGTCCAACGGCTTCTCCAAGCCCGCCATCAAGGCGCTGTGGGACACGATTCTTCCGTTCGCCGGCTACGCGTTCAACAAGTCGCACGCCGCCGGCTACGGCCTGGTGTCGTTCTGGACCGCCTACCTCAAGGCCAACTACCCGGCCGAGTACATGGCCGGTCTGCTCACCTCGGTCGGTGACGACAAGGACAAGGCCGCGATCTACCTCTCGGACTGCCGCCGCCTCGGCATCCAGGTGCTGCCGCCGGACGTCAACGAGTCCGAGATCGAGTTCGCCTCGGTCGGGCACGACATCCGCTTCGGCATGGGCGCGGTCCGCAACGTCGGCGCGAACGTGGTCTCCTCGATCATCGCCGCGCGCAAGGAGAAGTCGAAGTTCACCGACTTCTCGGACTACCTGAACAAGGTCGACGCCACCGCCTGCTCCAAGAAGGTCATCGAATCCCTCATCAAGGCGGGCGCTTTCGACTCGCTCGGGCATCCGCGCAAGGGTCTGCTGCTCATCCACTCCGACGCGGTGGACGCGGTCATGTCCACCAAGAAGGCCGAGGCCATCGGCCAGTTCGACCTGTTCGGCGGGATGGACGACGACGACTCCATGGCGAGCGTGTTCAACGTGAAGGTTCCCGACGAGGAATGGGAGACCAAGCACAAGCTCGCCCTGGAACGAGAGATGCTGGGCCTGTACGTGTCCGGGCATCCGCTCAACGGCGTCGAGCACGTGCTCGCGGCCCAGTCGGATACGAACATCCCGACGATTCTGAGCGGTGAGATCAAGGACGGCCACCAGGTCACCATCGGCGGCATCTTCGCCAGCGTCACCCGCCGCGTGAACAAGAACGGCCTGGCCTGGGCCTCGGCTCAGCTCGAGGACCTCTCCGGTGGTATCGAGGTGCTGTTCTTCCCGCAGTCGTACTCGGTGTACGGCATGGATGTCACCGAGGACGCCATCGTCCTGGTCAAGGCCCGCGTCTCCGCGCGCGACGACCGCATCTCCCTGATAGCGAACGACCTTGTGGTGCCGGACCTTTCCCACGTCGGCGTGGACAAGCCCATGTCGGTCACGATCCCGACCCGCCTGTGCACCCCCGACAAGATCAGCGCCCTGAAGCGCGTCCTGATCAGCCATCCGGGCACCGCCGATGTCCACATCCGGCACGTCGGCTCCCGCGAGCGCACCACCGTCCTCAAGGTCGCGGACAACCTGCGCGTCTCCCCGTCCTCGGCCCTGATGGGCGACCTCAAGGCGCTGCTCGGCCCGGGCTGCCTCGCGGGCTAGCGACTCCGCTCGCGCACGAGCGCGGCTGCCCGGGGGCATGCCGCGCTCATGCGCGCGTCGTTCACCGAAAGCGCCTGTGCTACAACCAGGTCGGGTCGCCGAACACCGCGCCGCTGTCGTCCACTTCGGCGGATTTGGCGTAGAGGTAGGTGTACTGGCGGATCGTCACGGGCCCGGTGCAGGCGTTCACGACGATGTGGAAGTCGCGGATCATGATGGTGCCCATGACGCCCGGCGCGAGGTCCTTCTCCGCGATCGGGATCTCCTTCACCTCGCCGGGGGTGAGGTTGATCGTCGCCAGGGGGCCGGGGTCGACCGAGAAGGTCGGGTTGTCGGGGTTGAGCCCGAGCGGCTCGGCGGAGGTGACGCCCAGCGTGCCGATGCCGATGGCCACCGCGCAGCCGACGTGGTAGCCGGTCTTGAGGACGCCGCCCGCCATGCCGTCGATGCGCCCGTACGCGGCCGAGTTGACGAGCGACTCCCGGGTCGTGCCCATCTGGTTCAGGGGTGCGATGCGGTTGATGACCTCATCGCGATTTCCCACGGTGAAACTGCCGAACGGCGACTCGTAGGTCCGTTCGTGCGGCGCCATGGTGATGATCTCGGCCGGTGCGGGCGGGGCCAGGCAGATGGCCGCGCCGACTGTCAGCGCGAACATTCCTAACGGTTTCATCCGCATGCGGCTCACGGTAATAGAGAAACCGCATCATGCCCGCTCTGGACACGTACCGAACGGTTGCTTTTCTGTGAACGTCCGGGGTGAAAGGTGCCCGGGCCGACCTCAGCGCGAGGTGCGATCGGCGGGCCGTGCCGCGCCGGCGATCCAGCGCAGGGCCAGAACGGTCGCGCCCGCCAGCACGGCGGTCTGCGCGGTACCGGTGATGAGCAGCAGCAGTAGCGCGACGACCAGACCCAGGCCCAGGGCCTCGAGCTTGAACACGGGCCACGCCGAGCCCGCGATATCCACGGTCGCGCCCTGTGCGCGGGTGCGCCGCTCCCGAGTCGGGTGAACCACTGCCATCTCTTCAGGGTAACGAAGAAGAAAAGTTCGGTCCAGCGAACTTTTCTGTCGGGAACAACACAGCGATCGAGTTCGTTGGCATGTTCCATGCCACTCACAGGAGAGTACGAACCGAGTCCGACGGCCTGGGCGCGCGAACAGGCCGAGAAGTACGAGGCATCGAACGGCGCCGAGGGCGCCACCCTGCAGGGCAGGCCCATCATCCTGCTCACCACCCGCGGCGCGAAATCCGGCAAGCTCCGCAAGACGCCGCTGATGCGGGTGGAACACGACGGCGAGTACGCGGTCGTGGCCTCCCTGGGCGGTGCGCCCAAGCATCCCGTCTGGTACTGGAACATCAAGGCCGACCCGCACGTCGATCTGCGGGACGGCGCGGTGGTCAAGGACTACACCGCGCGCGAGGTGACCGGCGCCGAGCGCGAGGAATGGTGGAAGCGCGCGGCGGCGGTGTGGCCGGATTACGACAACTACACCAAGAAGACCGATCGGGTGATTCCGGTCTTCGTGCTCACGCCCCGCGACTGACCCCACCGGATTCCGTCGTCGATCGGCCCGTACCCCACCGCGGTGGCCCTCGACGATGCGGCTGCGGGCCGCCACGACCTGGGATGCCTGCTGGCGCACCAGCATCGCCTGCGCGATCTCGGGCGCGTACGCGAGGTGGG
>NZ_JBSFNO010000049.1:0-62044 GCF_053981095.1 Nocardia sp. NPDC003693 | reverse complement strand
CTGCAGCCCACGGTGCCGCCCGGTACCGATCGGCACGAGCTGGCCCGTCGCTGTGAACGCGCCATCGCCGACTCCGGTGTCGATCGCGCGTTCGCCCCGCCGGCGCGGGGCCGCCACCGTCGGCGCGGCCGCGATCAGCGTGCGCCGAAGCGCTCGGCGGAGTACTCGGCGTCGAACTGCTCGACGAACTCGCCCTCCGGCGGGATCTCGGTGATGACGTCGATCAGCAGGCCGTTGGGGTCGGTCACGATGAAGTGCCGCTGGCCGAACTCCTCGCTGCGCAGCTCCTGTTCGGCCGCGAGTCCGCCCTGGACGACCAGGCGATCCCATTCGGCGTCCACGTCGTCGACCTCGAAGTTCAGGATCAGGCCCCGGGTGGGGGTGCGGTACTTCTCGGGGACGCTGGGGTGCGTGGGATCGAGCAGGGCCAGCTCGTAGGTCCTGTCGTCGGCGGTGCGGCGCAGGCTCACGTACCAGTCCGCTTCGAAGGTGATGTCGAAGCCGAACCACGAGGTGTAGAAGTCGCGGGATTCCGCGACCCGGGTCGTGCCGATAACCGGGTAGAAGCTGCTGAGTTTCACTGTTTCGCCTTTCGCGCCCGTGTTCACATACCGTTGGTACGTGAGCTACGCTAGCTGACATTCCATCGGTATGTCAACGGAGAGGTTCGGGATGGCGAGCGAGCTGCGCAACCGGCAGCGGGAACAGACCCGGCGCACCCTGCTGGACGAGAGCAGGCGGCTCTTCGCGGCGAAGGGGTATGCCGCGGTGGGCCTTTCGGAGATCACCGCCGCGGCGGGGGTGACCAAGGGTGCGCTCTACCACAACTTCGCCAGCAAGACCGAGCTGTTCCGCGCGGTCCTGCAGGAGGTACAGGACGAGGTGGGGGAGCGGGTCGCGGCGGCGGCCGACGCCCGGCCCGAACCGTGGGATCAGCTGGTCGCCGGGTGCGAGGCTTTCCTGACCACGTGCGTCGATCCGGAGATCCAGCGCATCATGCTCATCGACGGGCCCGCCGTCCTGGGCTGGCGCGAGTGGCGGGCCATGGACGAGGGCGCCTCGGCCCGGCATCTGCACGAGGCGCTGAGTGAGTTGGCGGCGACCGGTGTGATCGCGCCGCAGCCGATCACACCGCTCACCCATCTGCTGTCCGGCGCCATGAACGAGGCCGCCATGTGGCTGGCCGACGCCACCGAGCCGAATGCGCTGGCGGACACCATCTCCGCGCTGCGCCGGTTGCTCGACTCGGTGCGTTCGGAATCGAGGTGAATCAGGCCGCGCGGCCGGTCGAGCTGTCGTGCTCGCCGTGATCGCGACCCGCGAGCTCGTCGCGCAGGGCCTGGTGCTTGCGGCACAGCCGCCACAGGCCGGTACGGGCGAAAGCGGGGTCCAGGCGCTGGACGAAGGTGAGGTTTTCCTGCCGCCAGCAGTCGTGGCACTTGTCGTTCATCGCGGCCTCCTTCGTATCCTCGGCGTCGTTGCCTCGGGATCGAGTGTCTGATGAATTCCCCACGCGCGCGTACTCACTCGTCCCGCGCGTACCGGTTCAGCCACAACTGGGTTTCGCCTCGCGGCGGATCAGCGGTCTGTTTCCCGGCCGCTATAGCGTTCGCGGTATCGGCGTTGCCACGCGTGGGAGGGCGTGCCAGCCTGGTGGAAGCGGGAACGCCGGGACAGGCGCCCAGTGGCCGGCCGGTCGTCGGAGCGAGTGCGCGAGGAGGAGAGTCGTGAATCATCGGGCGGAGCTCGACGGGGTCGCCGGGCTGCTGGTCGCCATCGAATTCGCCGACGCCGCACACCGGGAGATCGGCGTGCGCTGGTCGCCCGTGCACGCGCACAAGAAGCTCGAGTACGCGCGCATCTTCCTGGTGCCGGCGACGCCCGAACCCGAGCGCGTGTACCTGGAACTCGTGGACACGCTGCCGTACGGATCGGTGACGCTCCCCGAATCCCTGCCCGCTGGTGAATACGCCATCGAGGTCGACGCGTACGGCAGCGCGAGCTGGGGCGACGGCCGGTTGGACGCGCACGGGCGCAGCGCCTGTTTCACCGTCGGGACCCCGCTGACGCACGCGGGCTGAGGCGGGGGCCACGGCGGGTTCACGCGGCCCGTATTCATTGCGAACCCCGCGCGGGGGCGCGTTATGCTGCTCGGCGAGATCCGCCGCGGTATCAACGCGCGGGTGGGTGTGGGGAGCGGCCGAAATCTGGGCCGCACAACGGAAAGGCATAACAGGATATGGGTGGCGTAGCTGTGCGAGGGGCGCGCTCGCGCCGACACAGATACCGGGGAGGGTGGGTCAAGCGCAGCGTCATCGGCGCCGCCGTGGCCGCGTTGCTACCGTTCGGGGCGTCGGTGGCAGTGGTGGTTCCCGCTGCGGCGGAAGAGAATCCGGCGGCCTTCGACTTCCTGGTCGACTCCAGCATGGGCCAGGTCAAGACGCGCATCGTGCGCGCCGCCGACGGCAACACCGATCGGGTGGTCTACCTGCTCGACGGCGAGCGCGCGCTGAGCACCATGAACGGCTGGGAGATTCACACCGACATTCCCGCCGAGCTGGCCAAGTTCAACATCAACGTCGTCATGCCGGTCGGCGGGCAGTCCAGCTTCTACGCGGACTGGAAGGAGCCGAGCAACATTCTCGGCAACACCGACGCGGGCGGGCTGCTCGGCTCGGACTCCGGATCGGCGGTCTCGGGCTGGGACGATCAGCAGGGCAAGTCGAACACGTACAAGTGGGAGACGTTCCTGACCAAGGATCTGAAGACGGCGCTGCGGGATCGACTGGGCTTCAGCACGACTCGCAACGGCGTGTTCGGACTGTCCATGGGCGGGTCCGCCGCGCTGCTGCTGGCCGCGTACTACCCCGAGCAGTTCGTCTACGCGGGATCGCTGTCGGGCTACCTCTACATGTCCGCGCCGGGCATGCGCGAGGCGCTGCGCCTGGCCATGCTCGCCGCGGGCGGCTACAACATCGACAACATGGCAGCCGCCGGCAGTCCGGAGTGGAAGCGGTTGGACCCGTATGGTTTCGCGGCCCAGCTGCAGGCCAACGGCACTCGCCTGTACATCGGTTCGGGCAGCGCCCAGCCCGCCTCGCAGGACCTGTCCTCGTTCGACGCGGTCACCCTGGGCATGCCGCTGGAGGCCATCGCGCTGGCCAACACCAAGGCGTTCCAGACCAAGCTGGCCGACATCGGCTACGACAACGTCAGCTACGACTTCCCGAGCCTGGGCCTGCACAACTGGGGCAACTGGGAGCAGATGGCCAAGCGGATGATTCCGGATATGGCGTCCCGGATCGGCAAGCCGCTGCCCGCCGGGCAGAAGCCGCCGGGTGAGGGACAGCCGCCGGGCGAGGGCCCGCCGCCCGGTGACGGGCAGCAGCCGCCGAAGTAGGCGCTGACAGCTGTAGCGGAACGAAAAGAGCCGCCGCCGTTCGATATCCGAACGGCGGCGGCTTTCTGCTGTGGTGGGTGCGGGCCACCCCGTGGCGCCTTCGCGTGGGCCGGGATCAGATCGCTGCGGGCAGACGAGGATCCATGGGTCGAACCCGCGCTCGAGCCGGGTGCGTCCGGCTGAGACGAGCGCCCAGCCGGACGGGTGCGGGCAGGGTTAGCCGGTGCGGATCGGCTCCTCTTCGGTCCAGCCCCAGCGGTTTTCCGCCTCGACGTTCAGATTCGCCTGTGGCGCTTTGGCATCGGCGACGAACTGGTACTGCTGGAGCTCGCCCCAGTCCCGGGTCCAGTCGTTCGCCAGGTAGGCGGGGACCGTCCGGGGTTGCAGCAGCAGGTCGATCCAGCCGAGGGGGCCGCCGCCGGACAGGCCCTGCCAGGGGGTGGAGACCTGGGCGTTGAGCTTGTCGGGCTGGATGCGCCAGCTCGGGAGTTCGGCGACGCCGTCCCGGTGCCGGAACGGGCGCTGGCACGGGAAGGCCAGGCCCACTTGGAAATCGGCCAGCACGGGGTCGTTCTTGCCGATCACCGTGTTGAGCGTCGACAGCTTGGGCAGGCGGGGCGGAGTCACCGCGAGCCAGCCCTTGTCCGAGAGGCCGTCGGTCTCGGCCACGAGACGAATCGCGTTGGTGTCGGCCGGAATTCGATCCAGGTCGATCGGCAGATTGCGCCACACCGGCGCGCCGCCGATGTTCGGGGGCGTGAGATCGCCCAGGGGGCGGACCGTGCCGTCGTCGGCGCGGTGCGCGAATTCCAGGCGCAGCCGCTGACCCTCGATGTCGCGGCCGTCGTCGGCCCGGGCGGCGATGCGCCCGGCCACGGTCAGCACCAGTACCCGGTAGGCGGAATCCTGTTGCGCCGCGGCCAGATCCAGCTTGTACCACTGGGTGGTCAGGCTCGCGGGCCGCTGCTCGCCGGAGGCGTAGCTGCCCAGCACCGGGGTTCGGGCGGAGTCCAGGCCGAAGGGCAGGTCGACGGTGCTGCCATTGATCCCCTTCTGGGTGCGTGGCTGCTCGCCGCCGGGGCCGCTCGGGCCACCGGGACCACGGGCGCCGCCGGGGCCGCCCGGCGGGGGACCCGGCTGCCGCCGGCCGCCGCCGGCGCCGCTGTCCGGTGCGCCGCCGCCGGGCTGGCCACCCGGTGCGCCGCTGTCGGGGCCCGCACCGTCCGGACCGTCCGGGACGAGATCACCCACGCCGTCGGCGGTGAAACCGGTGTTCTCCGCGGCGAGTCCGTCGGCGGGTTTGCCGGTGTAGGGCAGCAGCAGCGACTCTGTCGTATTCGTCTCCACCAGAACGTCTTCGGCCAGACCGCAGGGCTTGCCGGTCAGCGCGCGCAGGTTGGACAGCGCCACCGAATACCCGGGGTACTGCGCGTAGGCGGCGTGCGCCATGGACGCCACCTCGAACAGCACCACGGCCGCCGCGGCGATGGTCAGCGGGCGAATGGCCATCCGATCGGCACGGCCGGGGCCGGTCGCGGGTCGGTAGGGCTCGCGGTAGTACCGCCAGCCGGCGATGCCGAGGACCAGCACCGCCGCGATCAGGAACAGCGTGGACACCGCCGTTCCGCCCAGTTCCGGGGCCCGATTCGACCACGGCACACCGTATCCGGAGACGTACCACCAGCCGTTGGAACCGGTCGCGGTCACCGCCAGCAGGAACAGCACGCCCGCGGCGAACAGCGCGCGTTTGTAGCCCGCGCGAATCACGCCGGCGCCCACCGCGACCGTGGTCACCGCCGCCAGCGCGGCGGCCAGGCCCGCGTACACCCCGAGGTGGTGGGTCCACTTGGTGGGGGTGAACATCATCAGCAGCAGGGACATGAACACGATGCCGAGCACCCGGACCACCGGCCCACGCGCGGTATCGGGAATCTGCCCGCCCCGGGCGCGCAGCACCAGCGCGCACACCACCAGGCAGCCCAGCATCGCCAGAATGCCGAAGCGGCGGGCCAGGGAACCGTCCGGGTTCAGCGACAGCAGCGTCTCCCAGCGCGAGAACTCCTCGAACCAGGACTTGTCGGGACCGATGAGCTTGCGCACGCGGGTGGCCTCGAGCACCGTGGCCAAGGTTTGATCGGCGAAGACCACCGTCAGCACCAGCGTGCCCGCCGCCGTGATCGGCGCGAGCAGCGCGGCCAGGGCCAGGGGCCGCCCGGCGGGGGCGGTCACTGCGCGGACCCGGGTGACGATCGTGTGCAGGACCGGTCGGGAACCGGCGACGAGCGCTGCGAGACAGATCAATCCGCTCGGCCCGGCAGCCAGCGCGAACGCCGCGATCAGGACCGCGACGGCGGCCGGGAGCAGGCGGCGGGTGGCGATGGCGCGTTCCATCGAGCACCACGTCAGCAGGGCGGCCAGGGCGATGAGCGGTTCGGGGCGCAGGCCGTTGTTGTAGGGCAGCCAGACCGCCAGGAACACCAGCCCGGCTGTCCACCGGGCCGCCGCGCTGCCGCGCACCCGGGAACCCAGGCGCGGCAGCACTTCCCGGCTGATGACCCACCAGCACAGCAGGCCCGCGAACAGCGCGGGCAGGCGCAAGAAGACGCTCGCGTCACTGATGCGGGTCAGATACGCCAGCACCTCGTACGGCCAGCCGAAGGGAGCCTCGGCGACGCCGAACCAGCGGTAGTAGTTGGCCGTGTAACCGGCGTGCTCGGACACCCGGGCCATGGTCAGGATGTAGCCGTCATCGGAGGTGTTGGCCCCGATCACATGCCACAGCGCCAGCGTGGCGCCGACCACGCCGTCGGCGGGGGTGACCCGCCACCAGCGCGCGGGCAGGAAGCGGCGCGCCCGCCTGCCGTCGGCGGAATCGATGCGGTGCAGGCAGATCAGGGCGATCAGGGTGCACAGCAGCGCGCCGATCATGGCGGCGAGTTTGAGGCCACCGGGGGCCGAGGAGAAGCGGGAATCGATGTCCGCGTGCAGTGTCGCGTCGCCGAGGGCGGCGCGTTCGAGGTCGGTGTAGACGCCGACCAGCTGCGGGCGGACGTCACCGTCGATGGTCTTCGCGAACGGGGAACCGTCGGCTCGGGTCACACCGGTCACCTCGACGGTGGTGGCGGTGGCGGTCGAGCGCAGGATCAGCGCGGCGCACTTCGGCGCGGGCGCGGGTTGCGGATTCGCGGCGGGCGCAACGGCATTGGCGGGCGGCTTGGCCCCGGGCGGCGGGGTGGTGCCCGGCGGTGGGGTGCTACCCGGCGGCGGGGTGCTACCGGGCGGTGGTCCACCGATCGGCGGCGGTCCACCCGGTCCACCCTGCCCACCGGGGCCGCCCGGCGGCGGATTACCGGGCGGCATACCGCCTTCGGGGCCGTTGCCGTTCGGCCCGCGCAGACCCGCGGGCCCGGCCGGGTTTGTCGCGGGGACCGCCTTCGCGGCCTCGGCGCCGAGGATCTCCGACAGCGGCGCGCTCAGCAGTGGCACTCCCCGCACCACCACCGACAGCGTCCGCACGGTCTCGGTCTTCGCCTCGGACGCGGCCTCCGGTGCCGCCCCGGACGTCGACTCGATCCGTGCGATCAGGCCCTGCTCGGCCGCACCCGGCGCTTTCGCCGGAACGGTGGAAAGCACCGTCCCGGTAGCCAGATCACGCAGGGCCGTACACGGCACACTCGCATTCAGCGACAGCGGAACATAATCCACCAGCGGCGCGGTCACCTGGACCGACTGCGCCTGTGGCCATTCCACACTCGTTCGATCCTGCCGAACCGGCAGCAGCGGTGTGAGCACCGCCAGTAGAACTCCTAGAACCCCCGACACAAGGGCGATCAGTTGTACCCGGAGCAATCCGGGAGAATCTGCACGCACGAACGCCGATGCTAACCATAGGACCCGGTAAACACCCCGTGGGTTTTCCGGAGCCCTGGTCAGGGAATCGGGCGTGATCGAGCGCGCGGGCGGTTCGCGAGCCGGCCGGGACCCGCGATGACCCGCCGCGGCCGGGCCGGCGAATCGCCGGGCCGACCGCGACGGGCACCGCGCGGGACGGTCGGGGTCCCGCGCCGCCGGTCAGTCGATGGTGAAACCGAACGTGGGCGCGGAGCCCTCGCCCTTGGTCGCGTCGTAGGTCACCACATAGGCGCCCTCGGCCGGACTCGGCACCACGAAGACGACGTAATTCTTGGCGTTGTCGATGGTTTCGTTGCGATTGAGCAGTTCATTGATCGGACCGCGAATATCGGCGGGCAGGGACTGCCCGTCCGGCGTTTTGATCGTGAAGTAGTCGTAGAAGACATTCGTGCCGCCGTCGGGAATTCCGGACCCGCCGCGCAGCGTGATACGCAGCGCGAGATCCATTTTCCCGTTCTCGTTCTTCGTATAGCTGGGCGTCAGTGTGCCGCCGGTGATCTGCACCGTGGTCTGATCCTGGGTCAGGGTGCCCGAGACGTTCAGGGTCTCCGGCGCGACGCTGATCACCTTGCCGCCCGCCGCGAGCGGAATGATGGTCTGGTTGTCCGCGGCCTGGCCGTAGACCAGGGTCAGGGTGTCGATGAGATGCCCGGGGTCCGAGAGCTTCTGGATCGAGGTGGTCGCGCTGCCGGTGGCCGTGCCCTTGCCGGGCACCGTCGGATTGTCGAAGCCGGCGCCGCCGTCGACCTCGCCGCCGAACTGCAGCGCCGGGTAGACGCTCAGGGTCTTGGTGTCGGTCGTGGTGTTCTTGTAGGTGATGTCGACGCGGATCTTCGCGCCGCCGTACTCGTCCGGCACCACCGTCGCCTTGTCCACGGTGATCTCGAAGCCCTCGTACCAGCCGGTCTTGCCGATCGTGCGCACGGTGGCCTGATCCTGTCCGCCGCCGCCGGACGAACTCGGCTGTCCCGGTTGCCCGGTGCCCATCGGCGCGGCGTTCTCCGAGGCGCCGGGTCCGTTGCCGGTGTCCTCGCCGGTGCACGCGGTGCCCAGCACGGCCGTCGCCGCGATGAGCAGGGCCGCCGCGACGGCTGTGCCCCCGCGGTATCCGCGCCCGGCGGTTCCCGCCCTGGTCTCGTTGGTCGATCGCACGCTGCCTCCCATAGATTCGCGATCCCGGTGCGCGTCGCTGCCCCTGACGAGCGAGTGTTTCGCAAGGAGATCCCCTGTCGCCGCGTCGTCGTTAACGCGGTGTCCGTTCCGGCGCCGGTCAATTGATCGTCGTCGGGTGAATGTGGTCGTCGTAGGGGAGCGGGCCGTCCACGAACGAGCGCACCCACAGTCCGTTGACGGTGATGTCGCCGCCGTGATTGCCGAGGAAGGCGATATCGGCGGCGTCGCGGCCGGTGGCGATGCGCACCAGGCTCGAGCGCGGCGCCAGCCGGGTGGGATCGAACACCTGCCAGCCGCCGCCCACGTACGCCTCGGCGACCGAGTGGAAGTCCATGGGCATGCAGCCGGGCGGGTAGACCGAGGCGACGCGGGCCGGCACGCCCACCGCGCGCAGCAGCGCGACCGTGAGGTGGGAGAAGTCCCGGCAGACGCCGTTGCTGGTCAGCAGGGTGTCCACCGCGCTGTCGCTGGGCGCGCTGCTGCCCGGCAGGTAGCCGATGCGGCGGGCGACCCAGGCCGCCACCCGGCCGGGCACCTCCGGATCGTCTATGCCGCAGCCGAACTCGGCGGCGGCGAAGCCGAGCATCTTGTCCGACTCCACGAATCGGCTCGGCCGCAGGTACAGGGCGAGGTCGTAGTCCGAGGCGGGTTCCGGCCGGGCGGCGCCGAGGACCCGCGCGCTGTAGTTCGTCCGCAGATTGCCCGCACCGCAGCGCAATACGTGGATCCGGGACCCGTGCGGCCCGCTCACCTCCTTGGCTGTCTGTGGCGCGCCACCGAGTTCGAAGCTCAGTGTTTCGATCACCTCGACGCCGGGCTGGTGGGCCACCGCGATCTGGAATTCGAGCAGGGATTCGGCATGGACCTCGACGTCGAGAAGAACCGAGACGTCACGCTTCACGCTCCGATTCTCGCAGGCGAGGCCATGCCCCCGTGGGGTACCGGCGCGATACAACTAAGCTTTCTTTCTCATGGCCCTCAGCGCGACTTTGTTCAACTTCTCCGTTCAGCTCGCGGACGTCGATCGCGGCGTCTACGAGGATCTGGAGTTGCGGCTGGCACGGCACCCCTCGGAGAACGACGAGTTCATGCTGACGCGGTTGCTGGCCTACTGCCTGGAGTACGAGGAGGGCATCGCCTTCAGCGACGGCGGCGTGTCGGCGACCAAGGAACCCGCCGTGCTGGTCCGGGACCTGACCGGGCGGGTGACGGCCTGGATCGAGATCGGCTCGCCCGACGCGGACCGCGTGCACCGGGGCAGCAAGCTCGCCGACCGGACCGCGGTCTACACCCACCACGATCCGGCCAAGGTGCTGGCGCAGCTCAGCGGCAAGAAGATTCACCGGGCGCGGGACATCACGCTGGTCAATTTCGAACCGGACTTCATCGAGAAGGCGGTCGAGGCCATCGAGCGGCGCAACACGGTGTCGCTCTCCATCACCGAGGGCGATCTGTACCTCGACATCAACGGCTCGAGCTTCAAGACCGTCATCGAGAAGCGGACGCTGAGCTAGCGCCGCGGGTCAGGACCCGGGGCGGATGATCATCAGGACCACGACGATCGTCCAGAGCAGGTTGTAGAGTCCGGCCAGCATGCCCAGGGTGCGCAGGCGGGTGCCGTCGTCGGGGGTCTCGAGGGCCTCCTTCTGCATCGGGTGGATCTGCACGGCCAGCAGCACGCCCGCCAGGACGGTGATGACCATGGCCGCGGTGATCCAGATTTCGCCCATGCGGCCCTGGACCGAGGCCAGGATCATGCCGATGACGGGGACCGCGATTCCGGCCACGGCGTACCTACCGGTGATGCGGTGCAGCAGCCGGGCGACCGCGGCATCGCGCTCCGAGGGTTCGTCCGCCGTAGCGTTCGCACCCGCGGTGACGAGCGCGTAGCGCGGGAAAAGACTGGTCGCGACGGCCGAGCCGCCGATGAAGACGATGCTCGCCACCACGTGCACCGAAAGCAGAAAATGCTGCAAGGCCAACTCCCATATCCTTCAGGTGGATTGAAGCTTAGCCTCGAGCTTCAATGAAGTTGAAGGATATGACGGAACTCACCGCGCGGGCGCGCGCTACCCGGTCAGGGGGCGGTCCAGCTCGCGAAGGCGGCCAGAATCGCCGCGCCGACCTGGCGCAGGATGGGGTCCGAGTCCGGTCCGAACAGCCGCCCGTCCACCTCGGCCACGGCCTTGCGCGCCGCGCCGAGCAGTGCCGTTCCCGCCTCGGTGAGCTCGATGGTCGAGGCCGAACCCGCCCGCGCGTTCCGGTCCCGCACCAGCCCCGCGGCGACCAAGCCCTTCACCGCGGTGTGCACGCTCTGCACACTGGTACCCGACATCCGAGCCAGGTCGCTGAACGACGCCCCGGGCACCCCCGAGATATGGCCGAGCAGCCCGAGACGGCTGACCGTCAGCTCGAGCGGTGCGAGCGCCGCGGCGAGTTCGGTCTCGACCGTGCGGGCGAGGGTCAGCACCAGAATCGACGGACTGCTCACCGGCGGGCGCTGTGCCGAATCCTCGGAGGTCATCCGGTCATCTTCGCGCACGGCCGGGCGTGCGGTCGAACCGCACGCCAGTGCAGCAAGGCAACTCGACGTATGCGCGGCCGGGTGGCCTGGGCGGTGCTTTCCCGGCGGGCCAGGGCAGCCGGGGTCATCGGAATCGATCGGTGCGGCCGGGGCCGAAGCGAGCGGCAGTCGGGTAACCGGAGTGGTTGGGCGGCCCGGCAATTCACGGCGATGCTGTCGGAAACGCGGATCGGGCCCGGCAATCGCCGGGCCCGATCCGTTGTCATTCGTGCCGCGCGCGTGAATTCACGCGCGCCGCTCAGTAATTGCGCGTGCCGCGGCGCTGCTGCTCGCCGGTGGCGGCCGACTGCGGGCGCGAGGCCCGGCGGCGGGGCGCTCCCGCGTGGGCGCGGGCGCCGTCGGTGCTGCGGGTCGCGGTGGCCGAACGCTCGTCTGAGCGGGCCGCACCGGCGGCACGACGATCGCCGGACTGGGGGCTGCGCACGCCGCCGGTCGCGGTGCGGCCACCACCGGTAGCGGTGCGACCGGCGCCCGCGGTCGTGCGACCGCCGCCGGTGCTCGCGCCGCGGTTGCCGGCGCCCGTGCCGCGAGCCGCGCCGTTACCGCCGCGTCCGCCGCCCGCCGGGCGGGCCTTGGCCGGGCGGGCGGACTGCCCGCCGCCGGGGCCGCGGCGCCGGCCGCGGTTGCCCGCGACATCGCGGTCGTCGGAATCGCCTGCGCCGGTGGCGGTTCCGGGGGTGACCAGGGGTGCGATCGGGCCGACCAGGGCCGTCACCGCGGGGGACTGCGCGGTCACGCGCTCGGGGCTGACGTTCAGGCCCGCCTTGCGCAGCAGCACCGCGACGTCCTTGCGCTGCTCGGGGAGAACCACCGTGACCACGTCGCCGGAGGATCCGGCGCGGGCGGTGCGGCCCGAACGATGCAGGTACGCCTTGTGTTCGGCGGGCGGATCGACGTGCACGACCAGCTGCACGTCGTCGACGTGCACGCCGCGGGCGGCGACGTCGGTCGCGACCAGGACGCGCGCGGTGCCCGCGGCGAACTGGGCCAGGTTGCGATCGCGGGCGGCCTGGGACAGGTTGCCGTGCAGATCGGTGGCCGGGATGCCGGCCGCGGTGAGCTGCTTGGCCAGCCGGCGCGCGTGATGTTTGGTGCGCATGAACAGGATTCGGCGGCCCTCGCCCGAAGCCAGGGCGTAGACCAGGTCGCGCTTGGCGTCGCCGCCGCCGCTGACCTCGAATACGTGGTGGGTCATGTCCGGCACCGGCGAGTGGGCCTCATCGACGGAGTGCGACAGCGGGTTTCGCATGAAGCGCTTGACCAGCTTGTCCACGCCGTTGTCGAGGGTGGCCGAGAACAGCAGGCGCTGTCCGGTGGCCGGGGTCGCCGCCAGGATGCGGGTGACGCCGGGCAGGAAGCCCAGATCCGCCATGTGATCGGCCTCGTCCAGGACGGTCACGCGGACCGCGTCCAGCGAGACCAGGCGCTGCTTCATCAGGTCCTCGAGCCGGCCGGGGCACGCGACGACGATGTCGACGCCGGACTTGAGGGCCCGGGCCTGACGGTTCTGCGGCACACCGCCGAAGACGGTGGTCACGGTCAGCCCGACGGCGCGGGCCATGGGCTCGAGCGCCGCGGCGATCTGGGTCGCCAGCTCGCGGGTCGGGGCCAGGATCAGGCCGACCGGATGGCTCGGGTCGGTCGCGCCCGCGCCGTCGGCGAGCCGTTCGACCAGCGGAATCGAGAAGGCGAGGGTCTTACCGCTGCCGGTGCGGCCGCGGCCGAGCACGTCGCGCCCGGCGATGCTGTCGGCCAGGGTCGCGGCCTGGATCGGCAGCGGTGCGTTGATGTCGTTCTTCGCCAGGGCGGCGACGATCGCCTTGCGCACGCCGAGGGCGGCGAAGGACACGGGAGGAGTCGTCATAGGAAGTACGGGTGCCTTTCAGCATCGGAAGTAGCCGCAGCGGTCACAGGACTGTTCGTCCGTACCTTGCTGAGTGCGCTGCGTGGCCGACGCGAAGAGAAGACATCCACGACGGAAGGAGTATGCAAGATCAATACTCGGTAGTCACAACCATAGCCCACCTCGCCGGATTCCCCGCTATCGCTGTGACGTGTCCGGCATTCTCCCTACGCCGGTGCGCCCGCGCCCTGCCCGGCGCGGGCGCGTGGCCCCGGCGCCCGCACGTGGGTGCGGGCCGCCGGGCCGGAACCGGTGGCGCTACATACCGATTGCGTACAGCAACCACCCGACGACGACGTCCTGGGGCGCGCCCATCAGGAATTGCGCAATCGCGTTGGAAACGCCGTTGATGAAGTTCATCGCACTGATCCTTCGTCGTAGTCGATGTCACCCCCGACTGGCCCGTCTGTCCGGTCCATCGGGGTCCGCGAGATGCCCGTTACCGATCGGCAATCGTGGTGGGCTGCTCCGCCGTTCGAATCGTCCGGCGCTAGCGCGAACCGTTCCTGCCCGGTCGCGGCATGACGTTCCGGGTGCTGCGCGGGGGCAGCGGGCGAACCTGCCGGCGCTGGTGAGCGAGCTGCGCGGGGAAGGTGCTGTGCTGCTTTCGCATGTTACCGCCTCAGATGTAGTACTCTGCGTGAACTGACTGAAACGTAGTACTACGGATGGAGTGGTGTCAAGTGGTTCGGACGAATCCCGAGCGACGGCAGGCCCTGCTGGACGCGTCGATCGAGGTGCTGGCCAGGGAAGGGGCCCGCGGGCTCACGTTCCGGGCCGTGGACAAGGAAGCCGACGTGCCCGCGGGGACGGCGTCCAATTACTTCCCGGGCCGGGACGCCCTGCTGGTGCAGGTCGGGAATCGCTACTACGAGCGGCTCATCCCCGGTGAAGAGGCCATGGCGAAATCGCGTGGCCCGCAGACGCGCGAGTCCATGACCGAACTCATGACCGAGGTGGTCGAGCGGGTGTCCCAGTTCCGCACCGGATATCTCGCGATTCTGGAGTTGCGGCTCGAGGCCACCCGCCGCCCCGAACTCCAGGCGCTGCTGACCGAACGGGTGCGCGCGGACCTGGATTTCAATATCGCCAACTACCGCGATTCGGCTCTGCCCGGCGACGAGGAGGCGGTGGTGATGCTCTATCTGGCCTTGAACTGGCTCATCCTGGATCGCCTGACCCTGCCCGGCATCTTCGACGAGAAGCGCGCCGCCGAACTGGTGAAAACCCTGGTGGACCGGGCTATTCCGGCGACGTGAGGCACGGGTGCCGCGGGTGCGCTCGCCGAATCCGGCGCGCGCGAGCAAATCTCGGGGAATAGGGCATGTGCCCGATACCGCGTCCGGCCCTCCGCTCCTAGAGTCGGGACTTCTGGGGCGGGGCTCGGACGAAAGGGCATTCATGAGGGTTTCGAAGAAGTCGCTGATCGCCGGGGTCGCGGTGGCCGCGAGCGCGCTGGCGGGCACCGTGGTCGCGGGCGCGGGTGACGCGTCGGCCGCGGTCGGCAAGCTGGTGGATATGAGCTGTGTCGGCCTGAGCCCGAACGTGATCGACATGCCGTACAGCGCACAGGTGATCGTCGATCCCACCTACGACGCGCCCGCGGGGACGGCCTCGTTCACCATTCGCGGCAACAGCAGCCTGTGGGGCTACGGCACCCATCCGACGCTCACCTGGACCAACCTCGCCACCGGCGCGAGCGGTTCGCTGACCGGGCACGGCCAGGCCACCCTGGGCAACGGCAGCACCGTGTACTTCTCCCACATCCCGACCGGCACCGGCCCGCTGCGCGTGGACCTCTCGGTCACCAACACCGGCTGGTTCCCGATTCCGGCCATCAACTGCTCGGGGACCAGTTCCCTCGATTAGCGCGCGGGGCACAGTCTTTCGGCGACATGGCGGGCTCGGCACATGCCGAGCCCGCCGTGTGCGTTCGGGCGCTAGGTCTGGCGCAGCGGCTCGTACTCGTCGGCCTCGAGACCGAAGGTCCAGGCGACGCCCTGCTTGGCGGTCGTCGTGTCCGGGGGCACGCGGAGCCAGTAGGTGTTGAAGGAGCCGTCGGGCTCGGGGGTGCTGTTGACGACCTCGACCATCGCCACGTCCTCGTCGTCGGACAGCGGTATGCGCCAGAGGATTCCGGTCTCGTCCCGATGGACCGGCTCGGCGTTGGACTCGGCGAGGTACCGGTCGTAGCCGAAGTGCTCGAGCATGACGCGGCGCAGCTCGGCGTTGGACTCGGCGCGGATGCGCGCGGGTGTCAGGGACGCCAGTTCGTCGAAGAAGCCGTCGGGCACGGGCATGCCGTGCCAGGCGGCCAGGGTGAAGCCGTCGGCGTAGCGCAGGGCCGGGCCGTCCTCGCTGTGCAGGCGGCCCGCCTCGTCGCGGCGCAGCCGCACCGGGCGCTCGCTGAAGACCACCACGTGTTCGAAGGGCCACCACCAGCCCGTGTTTCGCGCCAGATCGGCGAGCGGGGCCAGGCGTTCGCCGCGCTCGTGGAACGCCACCAGCCACGGCGCGTCGTGCTGTCCCAGGACAGCGTCGAGCAGGATTCCGCGAATCTCGCTCACCGCCGCGCCGCGCGTCCGGCGGGTCTCGGCGGTGTCGCGCCTGCCCTCGGGAGCGGGGCCGAGCAGCGCGTCCACCACGCCCGCGCGAATGCGATCGGTGAGAGTGCGCGTGGTGTCCCACAGTTGCGCGCCGGTCGCGTTCCACAGCTCGGCCCAGCCGCCGGGACCCAGATCCCGGTGCGCGCTCTCGCGTTCGGCCGCCCACGGCCGCGTGCGCACCGCGTCGCGCACCGAGTCACCGCGCCGTTCCAGCGTGCGAATGGCGTGTACGGCCGCCAGCGGCGAATCGACCCAGACGTAGCGGGTCGGCACCGCGAGCCCGGCGGCGCGGTACGCCCGGCGCGCGGCGGCCTCGGCGGCGGCGCGGTCGGCCGGACCGGTGGCGGCCGCGACCGCGCGCCACTCGTCGATGTGTTGCATGTGAAATCCCGTCTGTGGCCGGTGAATCGGAAGCAGGGTAGGTCAGTCGGCGACGATGCGCACGGCGCCGGGCAGATACTCGCGCTGGCGCACCACGCGATACCAGCCCTTGGGCAGCACGATGGCGGCGTGCTCCTCGTGCACGAGGCGCCCGCCCTCGGGCAGATGCATGAGGGTCCGGGCGCCGGCGCGAATCAGCCTGCCGGGCGCGGCGACGGCGTGCGCGTGCCCGGTGACCTCGCCCAGCGCCAGCACCATGCGGCCCCGGGTGTCACGCGGCAGCCCGGCATCGGCTCGCACGTGCGCCTCGACGGACTCCTCGGCGATCGGCGCGATCAGCACGTCTCCCTGACGGAACATGAACTCTTCCCTTCCCCGGCCGTCGCCCCGTGCTTCGGCACGTTCACGAAAGTACGGGCGGGGTACGACAATTCGCGGCGCCCGGGAATTTCGCCGGGGCCGCGCCCCCGGGCTGTCGGGCGGGCTTGGTAGAACTGGCAGCGCACCTCGACCACCATCACCGAACAGGCGTACGGAGCCCGCGATATGGCCATTTCCACCCATCTGCAGGAGTTCCACGGGCTGCCCGTGTTCGACTTCCCCGATGCCACCTCCACGGCCGAACTGCCGGCCGCCGATCGCACGGCCTGGCGCATCGCCATCGAGGCGTGGGATTCCAAGGAGACCTGGGCGGAGGCGTTCGCGCGGTTCCTCGTGGCGGTCGAGACCACGGCGGTGCGCGCGCTGATCGTGGGCACCTGGGGCGAGGGCGACGAGGATTCCGAGCCGGTGGTGGCCGCGCTGATCGCGGCGCGGGAGTCGTTCCCGGCGTTGCGCGCGATCTTCCTGGGCGACATCACCTACGAGGAGAACGAGATCTCCTGGATCCACCAGTGCGACGTGACGCCGCTGCTGGAGAACTACCCCGAACTCGTCGAGTTCGGCGTGCGCGGCGGGGAGAACCTGTCGTTCCCGCCGATCACCCACGCGCGCCTCGAGTCGCTGACGGTGGAAACCGGCGGTCTCGGTGTGGACGTCGTGCGGGGCATCGGCGCGAGTGAGTTCCCCGCACTCACGAAACTCGACCTCTGGCTCGGTACCTCCTGGTACGGGGCCACCGCCACGGTGCCGGATCTGGAGCCGTTCCTGTCCGGTTCGCGCCTGCCGAAACTGACCTCGCTCGGCCTGCGCAACAGCGAGATTCAGGATCAGATCGCCGTCGCGGTCGCCGCGGCACCGGTCGTCGCGCAGCTGCACACCCTGGACCTGTCGATGGGCACCCTCGGCGACGAGGGCGCGGAGGCGCTGCTCACCGGTCAGCCGCTGACCCATCTGCGCGCACTCGATCTGCACCATCACTTCATCGGCCCGGCGATGGTCGCCCGTCTCACCGCCGCGCTCGAGCCGGCCGGGGTCGTCGTGGATCTCACCGGCGCCGAAACCGAGGAGGACGAGGAAGATTCTCGGTTCCGGCGCTACACCGCCGTGGCGGAGTGAACGCCGGACCCCGCCTGGCCGTCGTCGGCAATCCGGAGAACCGCCGCGTCACGCTGTTCCGGGACGCGGTGCGCCGCGCCGGATTGCCGCCGGCGCGGCCGGTGCCGTGGCTCGACGTGCTCTGCGGGAGCGCCGAATTCGAGGCGGGGGAGCTGGTGCGCTTCGATTCGCCGGGGGAGAACCCGGAGGTCGAGCGGATCCTGCGCGGTGTCAGCGATCCGACCCGGGTCGAGGGGACCGCGCGGTGGTACACGGGGTTTCGCGCGGCGGCTGACTCGGTGCGCGAACGCGCCGGGGCCGCGGGCGCGCGGCTGCTCGATGATCCGGCCGAGCTCGCCGTGCTGTTCGACAAGCGGCTGTGTCACGCGCGGGTGGCGAAGGCCGGTGTGCCGGTGCCGTTCTCGCCGACGTCCGGCTCCACGGCCGTTCTCGGCTGGGACGAGATCCGAGCCCTGATGGCCGATTCCGGGCTGCGCCGGGTCTTCGTCAAACTCGCACACGGCTCCTCGGCCTCGGGGGTCCTGGCGGTGGAGACCGCCGGGCGCGGCCGGGTACAGGCCGTGACCTCGGTGCAGCGGGACGAGCACGGGCGACTGTTCAACACGCTGCGCGTGCGCCGCTACCGCACCGAACTCGAGGTGGCCGCCATCATCGACGCGCTCGCTCCGGACGGCCTGCACGTCGAACGCTGGCTGCCCAAGGCGTCGCAGGACGGGCGCAGCGCGGATCTGCGGGTGGTGGTGATCGGCGGGCGGGCCACCCACGCGGTGCTGCGCACCAGCGCATCGCCGCTGACCAATCTGCATCTGGGCGGTGCGCGGGGGGATCTGGGCGCGGCGCGCGCGGCCATCGACGCCGCGGGCGGGCGGTGGGAAGAGGTGTTGCGCCTGGCCGAGCGGGCCGCGGCCTGCTTCCCGGGCTGTTCGCGGGTCGGGGTGGACGTGCTGCCCGGTGTCGGCTGGCGGCGGTTCGCGATCGGCGAGGTCAACGCCTTCGGCGATCTGCTTCCCGGACTGACCGGTCTGGACGGTAGTGGTGCGGAAACCCGCACCACCTACGATGCGCAGGTCGACGCGATAGCCCGCGGAACCGAGACCGCCCGCAGAACGAGGAATGAATCAGGTGTCAGCGCCTAACCCGCACCCCGGTCAGCCGGATATGAACGAGGTCATCGGCCGCGACGATCTGCTGCTGGTCACCCTGGACACCCTGCGCTTCGATGTCGCCGCCGAATTGCTCGCGGCCGGGCGGCTGCCGAATCTGGCCCGGCACCTGCCGAACGGCGAGTGGGAACGGCGGCACGCGCCGGGCAGTTTCACCTACGCCTCGCACCAGGCCATCTTCGCCGGCTTCCTGCCCACCCCCGCCTCGCCCGGCCCGCACCCGCGGCTGTTCGCCTCGCGGTTCGCGGGCAGCGAGACCACCGCGGGCCGCACCTACGTCTACGACACCCCCGATCTGGTGTCCGCGCTCGCGGCCGAGGGCTATCGCACCGTGTGCGTGGGCGGGGTCGGATTCTTCAACCGGCAGGGCGCGCTCGGCTCGGTACTGCCGAATCTGTTCCAGGACAGCCACTGGGAGCCGGAGTTCTCGGTCGCCGCGCCCGCCGCCTTCGAAGCGCAGATCGAGCGCGCCGAACAGGTCATCGCCGCATTGCCCGCCGAGCGCAGGATCTTCCTGTTCGTCAATGTGTCCGCGCTACACCAGCCCAACTGGTTCCATTTGCCGGGCGCCACCCGCGAAGCCGGCGACTCCCGGGAAACCCACGCCGCCGCACTGGAATACGTGGACCGGCACATCGGCAGGCTGTTCGCGGCGGTCAGCGCCCGGCGGCGCTGTTTCGCCATCGTGTGCTCCGATCACGGAACCGCCTACGGCGACGACGGTTTCACCGGCCACCGGCTCGGCCACGAATCGGTGTGGACGGTGCCCTACGCCCACTTCTTTCTCGAGGCAGCCACATGAGGACGATCACCCGGCCGCGGCCCTACCGGAACTACGTCTACGGGTACCCGCACAAGACGGCGTACCGGCCGCTGGCGGACCGGCCGGCGCTGGCGGAGCTGTGGGCGGACGAACCCAAGGACGCGCTCTCGCTCTACGCCCATATCCCCTTCTGCGAGTACCGATGTGGGTTCTGCAACCTCTTCACCCGGGTCGGCGCGCCCGAGGATCTGACCGGCCGCTACCTCGACGCGCTCGAGCGGCAGGCCCGCGCGGTGCGGGCGGCGCTGGGCCCGGGACCGGTGCGATTCGCCGCCGCCGCGTTCGGCGGCGGCACCCCGACCTTCCTGAACGCCGCTGAGCTGGAACGGCTCTGCGACATCGCCGAGCTGCGCATGGGCGCGGACCTGCGGGAGATCGCGCTGTCGGTGGAGACCTCGCCCACCACCGCCACCGCCGACCGGCTCGCGGTGCTGGCCGAGCGCGGGGCGACCCGGCTGAGCATCGGCGTGCAGAGTTTCGTCGACACCGAGGCCCGGGCCGCGGTGCGTCCGCAGCGCCGGGCCGAGGTCGAGGCCGCGCTGGAAAGAATTCGGGCGGTGGACATTCCGATCCTGAACATCGACCTGATCTACGGCATCGACGGGCAGACCGAACGGAGCTGGCTGACCTCGCTGGACGCCGCGCTGGCGTGGCGGCCCGAGGAGCTGTACCTGTATCCGCTGTACGTGCGGCCGCTGACCGGGCTGGGCCGCGCGCAGCCCGGCAGCGAGGCCGACTGGGACGAGCAGCGGCTGCGCCTGTACGCGATCGGCCGGGATCACCTGCTGGACAACGGCTACGAACAAACCTCCATGCGCATGTTCCGGCGGGTCGGCGCGGCGGCGAGCGGTCCGGACGACTACGCGTGCCAGACCGACGGCATGATCGGGCTCGGCTGTGGTGCGCGCTCGTACACCGCCGGGCTGCACTATTCGTTCGACTACGCCGTGGAGACCCGCGAGGTGCGTGGCATCATCGACACCTACACCGAGACTGTCGATTTCACGCGCGCCGAGGTCGGCCGCCGGATGGACGAGCACGAGGCCCGGCGCAGGCATCTGCTGCAATCGCTGTTGCAGGCCCAGGGCATGGAGATCGCCGAGTATCGCGCGCGTTTCGGCGGGACCCCGCACGAGCACTTCCCCGCCGAGCTCGCCGAGTTCGAGGAATTCGGCTGGCTCGCAACCGGAACCGGCCCCGATCTGCTCCGGCTCAGTGCCGACGGACTGGCCTACTCCGACGCCCTGGGCCCGCGGCTGTTCTCCCCGGAGGTACACGCGGCCATGGCGGCCTACGAAGCGAAGTGAGCCCGTGGATCTGACCATTCTCTATCGCGGTCCGCTGGCCTCCTGCGATTACGACTGCCCGTACTGCCCCTTCGCCAAGCGCCGGGACTCCCGCGAGCAGTTGCGCGCGGATCGCGCCGCGCTGGAACGGTTCGCCACCTGGGTCGGCGAGCAGCACGGAGACCGGCTCTCGATCCTGTTCACCCCGTGGGGCGAGGGCCTGGTCAGATCCTGGTATCGCCGCACGCTCGTGGAACTCTCGCGGCTGCCCCAGGTCGCGCGGGTGGCGATCCAGACCAATCTGAGCTGCCGCACCGACTGGCTGGCCGACGCGGATCCGGACACCCTCGCGCTGTGGTGCACCTATCACCCGGATCAGACGCCCTACGACCGCTTCACCGGTAAATGCGCGGAGCTGGCCCGGCTCGGAATCCGGTACAGCGTCGGCATCGTCGGTTTCCCCGACCACCTGCCCGCCGCCCGGCGGCTGCGCGCGGACCTACCCTCGCACGTCTACCTGTGGGTCAACGCACCCGAGGGACATCCGCTGACCGACGCGCAGGCCGCGGCCTGGACCGAACTCGATCCGCTGTTCGGCTACAGCCGCCACCCGCACGCCTCGGCCGGAATGCCCTGCCGGACCGGTGAATCGGTGATCTCGGTGGACGGGGACGGCACCGTGCGCCGCTGTCATTTCATCCCCGCCGAACTCGGCAATCTCTACGACGGCAGCTATCGGGAAGCCCTGCGCCCCCGGGCCTGCCCACTGGCGCAGTGCGATTGCCACATCGGCTACGTCCATCTCGAAACCCTGCCGCTCTACGACGTTTTCGCAGGTGGCGTCCTCGAGCGCATTCCCGTCGGACTGTCCGGCTAGTCTGCGTCCACGTGGACACATTCAGCGAATCGCTAATGTCCTTCGCACGGGGGGTACTCGGCGGGGCGATAGAACAGCACATGTGGTTTTCCGGGCAGATTCCGCCGGGCCGGACCGGGTGCAGCGTGATCACCGGGATCGCGCGCATCGGCGAGCGCGAGTTCACGCGCTCGGGGCAACTGGGGAGTTTCGCCGAGGACCTGACCTTCATGTGGACCTGGGCCAAGCCCGACACCGCGGGCAGGCCGGGGGCCGAACACTCGGCGCGGCTGCGGGATATCGGGCTGCGGCACGACATTCCGGAGTTCACCACCGAACTGGTGGATCTGGGCGGCTTCCACGATCCGAAGCTGGCGGCCGATCACCTCGCCCTCATCTGCATGGGCGCGCTCGGCGCGCGGGGCATGACGAAGTTCAATCACGGCGGCCGGGCCTACACCTACCTGGTGACCGACGACGAGAGCGTGACCCGCGCCGAACCCGATCCGGCGCAGACGGGTTCGATCCTGCGCATCGCGGCGGAGCTGCTGCCCGGGGGCGGTGCGCGCGCGGTGATCAGCGGCTACGCGCACGGCCGCGGGCTGCCCGTGCGCGTCGCGCCCGCGCCCGAGATCGCCGAGCTGACCCTGCCGGGGGACTATCGCCTCGCGTTCGAGATCGACGAGTGGGACACCATCGCCGACGTCGCGGTCTTCGGCCCGGACGGCCGGGCGTTCGCGCCGGCCCCCGCGCCGAGCCAACCCGACCGGCGCGGAACGCCTTTCGTGCCGGACGCGCTGCTCGCCGCGCTCGCGCCCGCGGTGCCGATCGTGGCCGGCCATCGCGGGGACACACCGGGCTACGGCGATCCCGCGCTGTTCGACGCGGAGCCGCGGGGCGCCGAGATCGGCCACTTCGACCCCGAGACCGAGACGTGGACCTGGGCGACGGCCGACTGGGCGGGCAGCGCCGCGGTGCGCGCGCTGGCCGTCGAACACGGTGCGCCGCAGCTGAGCACGGACCGGGTGGACCTGTCGCACGCTCCGGTCGCCCGCAATCTCGCGACGCTGCTGGCGACGGCCGCGGTCCGGCTGGGGGACGGGCGGGGACTGCAGTACTACCGCCGCCCCGGCCGCGCCGGCTACTCCTGCTACGCGGTGACGGACCCGGATGTCGAAGTCTCCCCGAGCGATCCGGATATCGCCTGCCAGGTGATCGAGCACGCCGCGGACGTGGTGAACCCCCTCACCGACCCCGCCAACCGCTACAGCGTCATGCGGGAGATGATCGTCGGCTACTTCCGGCACCACGGCCTGCCCGTGCTGTACGTCGCCGAGCCGGAGCTGCTGATGGCCCACTTCGGCCTGTACGAGGTGCGCGCCGAGTTCGGGATCGACGGCTCCCTGATCCGCGCCGGATACGGCCTCGTGGGCGGCATACCCCTCTGAGGAGGTAGATATCTCTGCCACACAACGTCATCCGCGCACGGAAAAGCGCCGCGGGCGGGAGCCTGCGGCGCTTGCGGTAGGGGTGGGGCGGTTACGCGGCGTTCAGGGGCAGGGAGATCACCAGGTCCTGTTCGTTCTCGGGCAGGTAGTGCACCCGCACCACCCGGCCGATCTGGACCTGGCCGACCTGGCTGGTCGGGAGGAACTTCTCGGTGCGGGCCTCGAACATGCTGCCGTCGGGGCGGGTCACCAGCAGGGTGAGATCGAGGCGGGGGTGACCGTCGCGGATCTCGCCGGGCACCGACAGCGACCGGACCACCGCCTGGGCGGGTACGCCGCGGCGGGCGATGTCGAGCTTGGCGGGGGTGGTGATGCCCTTGCGGACCATCGCGGCGTTCATGGCGTCCTGGGCGGCGACCGCGTCACCGGAGTGGTCGATCTCCACCCGGTCGGTGCGGCCCGGCAGGTACCGCACCGGCAGCACCACGCCGGTGCGCAGCAGGGCCAGTTCGGTGAGCGGCACGATCATCTTGGCGTGCGAGGGGAAGACCTTGCCGTCCACGCCCTCCACCCGCAGATCGATCCGCACCTGCGGCTGATCATTGAGGGTGACGCCGGTGTGGCTGATGCCCTGTACGGTGCCAAGGCCGATCAGGCCGTTGCGGAATTCGGCGCTGTTGTTGCCGGTCAGGGCGGACATGATGCCGTCGCCGGTGAAGGCGAAAGCCATGGGGACGATGGTGAATCCGATGATCGGCAGGGCCATTTGCCAGCCGACCCAGCCGAAGACGTCATCGGAGGTGAGGCCGTGGAACAGGTAGTAGGCGATGGACAGGCCCAGGAAAACGAGGGCCCCGACGCGGATCTGGTTCTTCATGATGTCCTCGGGATCGGTGCTGATGAATCGAGTTGGGGGAGCCCGCTCGTGCCCGGCCGGGCACGAGCGGGGTGGAGCTGTCAGAGCGGTTGCCGCGTCGGGCGGCCGGTGGAAGGCCTCTGCCTCAGGAGCCGACGATGTCGGAGCAGGCGAAGGTGATCTCGAACTTGGAGTTCTTGACACCCGCGGTCGGGTTGCTCATGTCCGGGGTGCCGACGCCCTCGCCGGTGACGGTGTAGGTCTTGCCGTCCTTGACGACCTTCGCCGAGCCGCCGGGCATGCCGTTGCCGAAGCCGATGGCGTAGGGCAGGCCGTTGTCGCCGCCCTTGCTGCCCGCGATGCCGACCGCCTGCACGGTGCTGTCGTCGGTCAGGGTGGCGCTCACGGTGAGCTGGCCGTAGGTGGCGTTGGCGGTGTCGGTCAGCGCCAGGGCCAGGGTTCCGCCCTGCTTGACGCAGGTGGTGTCGAACGTGCCGTCCAGCGTCTTGCCGTCCACGATGGCCGAGGACTTTCCGGCCGGTGCGGCGTTGCCCGGGGTGGCGGCGCCGGTGGCGGCCGAGGTGCTGGAGGTGGAGCTGCCCGAGTCGTCGCTGCAGCCGGTGACCAGGAGGGCGGCGGTGGCGGCGGCGGTGAGGGCGGCGGCGATGCGAACGGACTTGGTGTTCATGGTGTTTCCTCGATCTTCTGTGGTGGCTCCCCGGTGGAGCCGTTGAGAGAACCGTAGAAACCGGCCGACGCCCTACCGATACCAACTTTCGGTGCGTGATCGGGGCGAGAACTCCGCTAGCCTGGGCGAATGCGACGACCGAGGGCGATGGTGCTGGACGAGGTCTGGCGCCGCCTCGACGGTGTCGAGGCGTTGAGCGGGCCGCACGGCGGGCCGTTGCGCCGCACCGTGAACCTGATACTGGATCCGCTGGTGATCCGGCCGGTACAGAATCCGCTGTGCGCGGGGTCGGTGCTGAGCGCGGACGGCGCGGTGCTGCTGACCACGCGCCTGCTCGCGGCCGCGGACGTGCTGCGCGCGGCCGCGGCCTGGTTCACCCTGCTCAAGCAGGTGCGGCGGGCCCTGCGAATCACCGAGGGCAATGCCCAGGACCTGTACTTCCAGCGGTGCTTCGAGCTGGCGACGGTGTCGGGCCTGCCCGATCCGGTGCGGGACCGGGCCGCGGCCGAGGCGGCGCTGCGCGAGATCCACGACATGACCGCCGGGCGGACCACCCAGGCGCTCAAGGAGTATCTGGCCGACCCGGAGCAGGCGCGCGAGCTGGACGAACTCATCGCGACGGCGTGGCGGCGGCGGCCTTTGAGCCCCGATCCGGATCCGACGATCGCGCTCGCCGAACTGCTCGACGCGTGCGCGGCGGGCCGTCTCGGCGAGCCCGAGCCCGACGTGGACATCGAGGACCTGACCGCGGCCTACGTCGGCACGCACAGCGGAATCCGCATGTGGCGGGCGGAGAACGGGAACGCGGCCCAGGAGCTCGGGCTCACCGCGCACGAGCTGCCGCAGCCGCCGGGCGTGGGCGGTTCGGCGTCCAAGGCGAGCCTGGGCCTGCCCTTCGATCGGACCATTCACGAGCGCGTGTTCACGGTGTTGCAGGCGTCGAGCGAGCGGGCGGAACTGCCGCCCATTCCGGAGCTGGTGACCGCGGAAGTGGCGCGGGCGTGCTCGCCGTGGTCGCTGCTGGACGAGTCGCTGCGCGTGGCCGCCGCGGCCGGTTCGGTGCTGGCGGCACAGCTGCGGCCGATCGTCGCCGACCGTGCGGGCGTGCGCGGGGAGGGCGATCGGTGGCATGCCGGTGCCGAGATGCGCGCGCCTCTGGCAGGGACGCCGGCGGCGGCCGGCGAGCGCGGCGGGACCACCGCGCCGGACGATGCGCGGGGTGGGGTCGGTGCGAGATCCCGCCCGGCCCGGGATGGCGCGGGGTGGGACGGTGCCGGAGCGGGTGTGCGTGCGGCCCCGGATGGCGGTGTGCTCGGTACGGGTGGCGAAGTGGTTGCGGTCCACGGTGATCGGGCACTCGGGAACGGGCGAGGGGAGTCGGCGGCCGCGCGGGTGATCAACGCGCGGTGGCAGCGGGAAGCCTACGTGCTGCAGGCCCGGCGGCTGGTGGTGCGGGCGGAGGGGGCGAGCGGGCCGCTGGAGGCGATCGCGGCGGAGCTGCGCGTGCCGTGGCGGGTGTATTCGCGGCGGCTGTGGGTGCGGTTGCACGGGCGGGACGTGCGCGAATTCCCCGTGTACGCGCCCCATGAGCTGTGGGATGTGCTCGACGGGGTGGCGCGGTCGGTGATCCTGGACCACCGGACCCGCGTCAAACGCGCCCTGGCGACGACCGAGATCGCGGCGGAACCGATGGAATCGAGGGCGGGATGAGCGAGGTGGAGATTCGGCGGCTCGCGGACGGGCTCACGGGCATCCTGGCCCCGGGCGCGCCGAACGCGCTCGATGCGACGGCCGAGGTCGATGTCATGGTTCTCGAGGTCGCGGGCGGGCACCTGACGTGGAATGTGCTTGTCCCGCAGCAGCTTCCGTCGGCGGTGATCGACGACGCCGAGCTCGCGCAGCAGTGGGTGTGGGCGCTGTACGGGGAATCGATCGCGCTCGCGCTGGACGACGCGCTCACGGCGGGCGAATCGAGCGCCGCGTCGCCGGACGGGTTCACGGCTTCGTCGACGGCCGCGGCGGACCCGGGGCAGCCCGCGCTGGCCGCGAGTGCGCGGCGGCTGGCGTACGCGCACTGGGCATCTCGGTGGTGGCCGGCCTCGACTATCGACGCCATCCCGGCACTGGATCCGGGGCTGCTGGACCGGGACATCGCCGCGCTCACCGAGGAATGCGAGTTCCTGGTGGACGGCGCCGACGCCGTCGTACCCGCGGTGTCCGCGCCGGTCGAAAGCCTGCCGCGGGCAACGGATTACGCGCTGGCGGCCGGGTCGGACGGCGAACAGCCGGGTGCGCTGGTCCTGGCGCGCGGCCGCGGCGGCTGGGATTGGCGGTACTGTCCGCCCGGGCTGGTGGACGCCTCCGAGCGGGCGGTGTCCTGGCGTGTGGTGCGCGCGGGCGGGGAGACGACCGTGGCGGTCAGCGCGGCCGCCGCGCCGGAGGCTCCCGGGGATGTCGCGGCGTACCTGCGGCCCTGGGCGCGTATCGATTCCGGCGGCACGCTGGTCGAGGCCGCCCTGACGCCCAGTGGTGGGGCATGGGTGGGCGCGGCGGCGGTGTCGTCCGCGGGCGCGCCGGTCCACGTCGATATCCACGTGCCGGGCTTCGGCATTCGTACCGGGGACGCCTCGGTGGACCTGCGGTCGCGGATCCGCGACTTCGCGGCGGCGCGGCTGCGGCACGCCGCCGGTGTCAGCGCCCATGAGCAGAGGGACGCGCCGCTGCTGGCCGAAATCGCCGCCGCCGCTGAGGATTCGGACTTCTGACGTGCCCATGACCAGTGGTGCGGGCCCCGAGGAGTCGCCGGCGCTGCGGGCCGGGGCCGAGGCGATGGTGCGCGGGGATCTGCGCGAGGCGCTGCGCATCTTCGACGCGGCGGTGCTGACCGAGCCGGGCGATTACGCGCTGTGCGCACTGGTCGACGCGGCGTGTGTCGCCGATCAGCTCGGTGAGCACGCCGAGGCGGTGACCCGATTCCGGGAAGCGCTGGCGCGCATGCCCGGCCACGCGCCGCGGATGCGACCGGTCGCGCTCATCAACCTGTCGCAGGCGCTGCAGCACCTCGGGGATCTGGACGGCGCGCAGGAGGCCATGGAGCGGGCGCGGGCGGTGCTGGCCGCCCCGGACGCGCCCGCGGATCTGCGCTTCGCCGGGCTGGTCTCGGCCACCGCGCTGGCGCTGCACCGGCAGCAGTGGTCGCGCGCGATCGAACTGGGCAACGAATCGCTGTCCGCCGCGGAGCATTACGCCCCCGCGCAGGCCGGGCATCCGCTGATGAACCTGGCGGCCGCGCATTTCGAGACCGGGCGCTGGGAACTGGCCGAGGATTTCGCCGGGCAGGCGCTCGCTGCGTTCGCCGGCGCCGGGGACAGTTCCGGGGTGGCCGAGACGACGCAGAATCTGGCCATCATGCATTCGCGGTCCGGTCGGTTCGACGAGGCCGAACGGCTGCTGCTGGCCGCGCAGAAGTACTTCGACGAGACCGGGGTCGCCTACCGGGCCGGGATCGGCTGGAAGGTCATGGGTTTCATCGCCGAGCAGCGGACGGACCTGAACCTGGCCGAGACCCGGTATCGGCAGGCGCTCGCGCATTTCGAGGAGTCGGGCGCGGTCATCGACGCCGCCGATGTCCGAACCCGTTCGGCCATGGTCGCTTTCGCCGCGCACCGCTACGCCGACGGGGAGCGCGCCCTGGCCGACGCCCGCGCCACCTACGCCGGCCACGGCCTGGGTCTGCACTGCGCCCAGCTGGACTACTGGCACGCCGGGCTGCTGGAACCGCTGCTCGAGGCCGATCCCGCCCTGCTGCCCCGCGCGGTCGATCTGGCCGTGCCCGCGGCCCTGGCCCTGGACGCGGTCCGCTACGAACTCCCCGACGGCCCGCAGCGCGAAACCTGGAGCCGCCGCATCGCCGATCCCGCGCTGCGCGTCGCCTTCCGCTACGCCTACCTCGCGGGCGATGCCCGCCTGATCGCCGATCTGATCGAAACCAGCTGCGTCGGAACGACCCTCGATATCGGCCGGATCGCCGCCGCCACCCCGGTTCCCCATCATCTGAACCTGCTCGAGCCCATGGCGCCCCCGTCCCCGCCCGCCGCCGCGGTGGCCGACGCCCTGCACCTGGGCAGCGCGCTCGCCGCCGTGGCGGCCGGCGCCGGCCTGCCGGTGGCCCCGCCCCCGCACGTGGCGGTGGCCCCCGACGGCCACCTCGCCCTCGCCCCCTGGATCGCCGCCGCCGAACAACGCTACGGCCGCCGCCTCCGCGACGATCGCGTGGTCACGTCGTGAATGCGGCCGTGAGCGGGCAGCCGACGGCACTGGTGCGGATGGCCGACGCGGGGGAGCTGTTCATCACCTGGCGGTGGGTGGATCATCCGGCCGCCGCGGGTATCGGAGTCGTGCCCCGGGAGCAGGTGGAGGCGGCGGTCGGGCGGTTCGCGGCCGCGCTGCCCGCGCCGGGGGAAGCGGGTGGGCTCGAAAAGGTCTTGAGCACCGGTGAACTGGCGGACCTTGCGGCGGAAGATGAGCTGGCGCAGCTGCTTTCGGCGACCTTCCTGCCGTATCAGCTCGCGGTGCAGCTGTACGAGCTGCACGTCGCGGGGGTGCGGCCGCTGCTGCGGATCCAGCCGTCGCCGCGGGTGGCGCAGATCCCGTGGGAGCTGATCGCGCCGGACGCGGGACTGCGGCTGGTGGAGATCGCCGACGTGAGCCTGCTGGCCCCGGCGGGAATCGTGCAGGCGCCCGCCCGGATCGGGCGGACATGGGAGAGTGCGCGGGAGCTGCCGGTGGTGGCGGTGCTCGACCCGCGCGTGCCCGGATTCCGGGCCGATTCGGTGCTGGGCTCGGTGCTGGGCCGGATGGAGGCGGGCGCTCCGCTGGCCGAACTCGTCGCGAGTCACGCCGCGCGGGACCGTTTGGTGCCCCGGGTCGGCGACCCGCTCGAGGCGTTCCGGCGGACCGATCTGGATCGGGACTGGCTCGGGGAGGTGTTGCGCACCGGTGCCTCCCGCCTGCTCTACGTCGGCCACGTGACCGCCGCCGCGCCCGAATCCGGGCGCAGCGAGTCGGCCACCCTGCATCTGGCCTGCACCGCGGACACCCTGGGTTTCGCCCCGGCCGAACGCGATCACCGCCCGCTCTCCGCGCGCGATCTGCTGCTGGGCACCCACACCCTGGCCGACGATCCGCGCAGCGGACCACAGCTCTGGCCCATTCCGAGCCGGGTGGCCCTCATCGCCTGCGAGAGCGGCGGGGACTTGCGCTTCGGCGAGGCGCTGGGCCTGGTGGCCGCGATGCTCACCGGCGGCGCCGAACTCGTCACCGCGGGCCGCTGGCCGCTGCCCACCGATCTCGCCTTCCAGCGACTGGGCGGCGCGCCCGCCACCAGCCGTCCCCTGCAGGATGCCGTGTGCGCCATCGACGCGGCCCACGAGGGGGTCGATCCGGTACGGGCGCTCAACGACTGGCAGCGGACCCGCCTGGCCGCCTGGCGCGCGACCGGCGCGATCGAGAACTCGCCGCTGATCTGGGCGGCCTTCGCCACGATCGACGCCCGCTGAGCGCGTCGCGCGGCCGAAGTTCACCCCTGAGGTGTGAGGTCTCGCGGGCGTGGATCGGGCAGCGTGGGGAGTCCGTGCCCGGTGGTCGCCGGTTGCGGACGAGTCGATAACGACACGTGCCCGATCCGATGCTGCACCGGCCGCGGTGAGACAGGGGACCACATGGGTATGCACAGGTTTGGGGTCATGGCGCGTCGCCCGCTGGTGCGGGCCGCCGCCGTCGGACTGTCCATCGCCGTGGCGGGGCTGGCCGTAGCGGCCTGCGGCGGAGATTCCTCGGACTCGGATTCGGCGACCTCGAGCAGCGCGTCCGCCGACGATCCGGCGGCGATCGCCGCCGACGCCTACGTCTTCGGGTATCCGCTGGTGCTCATGGACGCCACCCGCGCCGCGGCCGCCGAGTCGAATCGCTTCGACCACGCCGATTCCCTGCCCACGCCGGACAATCGGCAGGTCGTTCGCCTGAATCTGGACACCCTGTACTCGCAGGCGTGGCTGGATCTGCAGGCCGAACCCATGATTCTGCAGGTGCCCGAGATGGACGGGGATCGGTACTGGCTCATGCAGATCCTCGACGCCTGGACCAATACCCGGCACGATCCGGGCAGCATCGATCCGCAGCTGCGCTCGGGTGCGAAGACCGGGCCGTTCACCTACGCCATTACCGGTCCCGGCTTCAAGGGCACGCTGCCCGAGGACGTCACCGAGTTGAAGATGCCCACCGACATGGCTTGGCTGCTGGGCCGGGTGCAGGTGAACGGTGAGTCCGATGTGGCGGCGGTACAGGCGATTCAATCGCAGATGAAGCTGGTCCCGCTGAGCCGGTGGGTGGCCGGCGATCAGGAGAATCTGCCCCCGGGACGGCCGAGCGACAAGTCGAAGAATCCATCGCAGGAGTTCGCGGAGATGTTCGCGCCGCAGTTCTTTGCGACGCTGAACGAGCTCATGACGACCAATCCGCCCGCCGACGCGGATGCCTCCGCGATGGAGCGGTTCGCGAAGATCGGCGTGGCTCCCGGCGGCAACACCGACAAGACCACGCCCGCCGTGCTCAACGAGGGAGCGCAGCAGGGCATGAAAACCATTACCGCGTATACCGATCCGGACCGTAAGAACGAGAACGGCTGGGTATTCGGCACCGATGTCGGTACCTACGGCACCAATTACGCGCTACGCGCCAATGTCGCCATGCTGGGGCTCGGCGCGAATCTGCCCAAGGACGCGCTGTACCCGACGATTTTCGTCGAGCCCGCGGGTGGCGGTGCCACTGGGAAGTACACGCTGCACTTCGAGGCCGGGAAACTGCCGCCCGCCAAGGCTTTCTGGTCGATCACCGCCTACGACGCGGACAGCTTCCTGGTCGCCAACCCGGCGAACATCTACTCGGTGGGCCATCAGATACCGGTGACCGCGAACCCCGACGGTTCGGTGGACATCATGGTGCAGAACGCCGACCCGGGTTCGGGCGTGCCCGCCGGAAACTGGCTGCCCATACCGGAATCCGGCAAGTTCTCGCTGACCATGCGGTTGTACGCGCCGGAACAGAGCGTGATCGACGGCAGCTGGCAGCCGCCGGCGCTGAAGGCCGGGTCCTAGGTTCTCTCGCATCCGCGTCCCCCGGTGGCTCGATCGCACCGGGGGACGCGGTGCGTCCGCGAGGTCGGTGACGTTGTGGCGGTCCCGGGGATGCGCGTCCGATCGCGCAACTGCGGTTCGAGTGTCGTTGGGCCGCTAGATGATTCCGTGGTATCGCGCGCGATCCAGGGTGCCGCCCCGGGTGTTGGTGCCCAGCTTGCCGTAGATGCCCCGCAGGTGTGTCTTGACGGTGTTGACCGACACCCCGAGATCCTCGGACATCTCCTGCGCGGTCCGCCCCGAGGGCAGCAGCCGCAGCACCGCCAGCTCGGTCTTGGTCAGCGCGGGCCCGCGCTGGGCCCGCGCGGCCGCCGGATGCGCCCGCACCCGATCCGCGAAAGCGTCCAAGCGCCCGAACCTTCCGGTGTATTCGTCGAGCATCGCCAACACCCCTGGCACATCCAGGAAAGGCCGGATGATCCCCTCGTCCGCCCCGCGCCGCAGTGCCCGCTCGAGGCTGGGCCGCACCCGCCGCCCATGTCCGAGTCGTTCGGCCGCACTGGCGTCGAGCAGCCACGCGGTCACCTCGGTGACCGGATGCACGCCCGCCACGGAGTCCAGCACCGAAACGAGCAGCGCCCGAGTAGATTTCGACCGGTTCCCGACCTCCGCGATACAGGCCCGCGCGACGACGACGTCCGCCGACTCACCCAGCGCCCCCGCCCCCACCTCGACCAGCTCCTGCGCGAGCCCCGCCTCGTTGACCCCCAGCAGCGCCCACACCGCCGCCGGTAGCAGTGGCCCGCCGCCCGCAGCGCCCTCACTTCGCAACAACCGGGAAAGACTGTCCCGCAGCCCGTTCGCCGCCGGGAACCGCACCGCGTCCGGCGCGTGAAAAGCCACCAACCACCCGATGACCCGTGTGACGCTGTCACCCCACTCCTCGCCCCCGCCACCCAGCGCCGCCGCATACGGCCGGGCTTCGGAATGACACGCGTCGTCGAATACGGACGCAACTTCCCGCGCTCTGATGGCATGCCGTGCGTCGGTGCAGTTGCGCCGCCCGCACTTCTGCCGGTCGCCGGTGGCGGGAGTAGGTGCCGGATCGCTGCCACAGCAGCCGCGCTGCGCCGGGTCGCCGCTCGGAGAAGCCGCGAGCAAGAGGTCTTCACACGCGCAGATGTCCCCGTAGCCGTACCGGGCCGCTGTATGGAGTCGGGTCGCCGCAGCATGCTCGTCACCGTCCCCGCGTGGGAAATCGACGCCCGCTGCCCTGTCGACATGCCCTGCGGCCGTGCAACGCTGTCGCCCGCGGCTCTGTTGAACATCGGCGGTGCGATCAGGTGTCGCGGCGCCGGCCCACGGTGTGCCTGAGCCCTGCGCCGCATTGTGCCGCGCGGGGGCGCCGGTCGGAGATGCAGTGAGCGGCCGTGAGTCGGTATGCCGCATCTCGGTGGGATCAAAGGGGCAGCAAGGCATTTCGCGACTTCGGAGGGCGGACGTGCCCGCGTATGCGACGGGGTTGTCGGGTGTCGTGCCCTGCCAGTGGCAGGCCAGTGCGGCGAGGGCGGCCGCGTGGCTCGCGTATGAGGTATGCGTGAGCGCGTGGCGGGCGGCCGCGGCGCGCGCCTCGTCGGCACGGTCGCGCATCATGGTGATCGCGCCGTCGAGACCCGCAGTCAGGGCCAGCAGGCCCGTCGCACGCAGCGCGACGCGATGGCGGCCGCGGCGGGATGCCAGGGCCAGGCAGTGCCGCAGCGCGCGTTCACTGTCGGCGAGGTCGCCACGCAGGGCCCGCGAGACCGCGAGTTGCAGGGCGAGATAGCAGTCGATGTCGGGTTGCCCTGTCTCGGTGGGCGGTTCGTCCATGCCGAGCTCATGATCTCCGTCGCCGCCTGCCGCAGCATCCTGGTCGGCGTCGAGGGTTACGGCCCGGGTCAAGGAGCGCAGCCAGGGGGTGGGGGCCAGGGAGGGGGCGTCGGGGCGGGCGCGGACCAGGGCCGAATACGCTGCGGCCTCGGTCATTTCGCCTCGGGACCGGGCGTGGACGGCGCGTAGGAGCCAGACGAAGCTGTCGTCGGTGACGGCGGGGGAGGCCGCGTCGAGGGCGTGCAGGAGGGGATCGCCTTCGCCGTCGAGGACCAGAGCGAAGGCATTGTCGCGTAGGAAGGCTCGTAGGGCGGTGTCGTTCCGGGCGGCTATCAGGTGGGGGAGAGCCCGGAGGGGTTCGGCGGCGGCCAGTAGCCAGGTCGCGGCTCGGTCGTGTAGGTCCGGCAGGAGGGCGGGGTGGGTTCGGCGGGCCTCGGCGAGCAGGTGGGCGCGGACCAGGGGGTGGTGTTCGAGCCAGATCCGGTCGCCGCGCACCTCGCGGGTGAGGGGGAACCCGGCGGCTTCCAGGAGCGCCAGGTGGTGGGCCGCGTCGGGGCCGGCCAGGGCGGCGGCCAGGTCCTCGGTGCAGGCTTCGGGGAGGCAGGTGCGGGTCAGGAAAGCCGTTGTCCCGGGGGACATGTCGGACAGGACCTCCGCGCCCAGGAAGTCCGAGACGGCGCGGGCGGGGCGCGCCAGGGCGGTGAGCGCGGCCCGCGGCGGGCCGTCGTGCCCCGCGAGGTGCGCGGCGGCCAGCCGGACCAGTGCGGCCCAGCCCAGGGTCAGGGACATGATCGCGCGCAGGGCCGCCGCGTCCGGGGTATAGCCGTGCTGGGCGCAGACCTCCCGTGCCCGGGCGCTGTTCAGGGCGAGTTCGCGGGCGCCCACGCGCACGATTCGGCCGAGCAGGTCCAGCCGGTGCCAGCCCAGCGCCGGCGCCCGCCGGGCCGCGATCACCACGGTGAGATGCGAGGGAGCTTGGGACAGCAGGCTTTCCAGCCCGGCGAGCGCTTCCGGCGCGGTGAGGCGGTGGGCGTCGTCGATCACCAGCACCGTCGGCCGGGCCGGTGCGAGGCTCGCGAGCAGATCGGCGAGTTCGGGTGCGGTGGCCGGGTTGCCGGCCGGCGGCACGGCATGTGATCGGGCCGCGTGCCGTCGCTGGGGCGCGGTGCGGTGTGGAACCTCGCACGCGGGTGTGTCGGCCCGAGGTCGCCGACTGCCGGGCGCGTCGCCGGACAGCGCCGACAGCGCGTCCGGGAGCGCCGTTTTCGGCCCGAGCGCGTCGTGCGCGGCCGCGAACAGCGCCGTCGCGGAGTCGAGGCCGTCGTGGGCGGTGATCCAGCCGGTCACCAGGTCATCCCCGCGGGCGCGGGCCTCCCGGTCGAGCCAGTCGGCCAGGACGACGCTCTTTCCCGTGCCCGCCGGTGCGCTGATGATCAGCACCGTGGCGTGGGATTGGCCGAGTGCCGCGGCGAGCAGATCCAGCGCGGCGGTCCGAACCACGGGATGCGTGCTCGGAGCCGGTCTTTCCGAGCCGAGACGTGGGTGCTGCGCCGTCCTCGGGTGCGGATCCACCCGCTCGGTTGAGGTCACCCAAGCCTCCCTGGCCGCCGGACATGCGCGAAGCAACTTTCTAGCAATCTCAAGTTACCGGATGGGGGTTCGATCTGGACGTATGCCCGACCGGGCAATCACGGCCGCCCGCTCACGAAACCATCCCTGGCGGGTGAAGCGCCTCCGGCCCGTCCTGCGGCACAGTCGAACCGCGACATCGCGCGACGCTCGGGCAGGACACGCGCGTGTCGCGCCTTCCTTGGCGGATTTGCTGCGCGGGAGCGGCATTGCCGACACCATGGGGGCGGACAGTATCGTCGGAGCCCACCCGGAGCCGACGGCATCGCTCGAGCCCGCGCGGGTGAGCATGCCTCGGCGCCCCCCGATCCCCCCGGGCCCGGTGCGACCCACCGGGTTCGGGGTGAATTTCCCGATCGGCGTGTCGTGCCCGGAAGTTCACCGCCCCGAGAACCACCGCCCCGAGAAGTCGGGGGTCACGAAAAGATAACGGCGACTGGTCGTTTCCGATCTGAACGAAGGGAACTTCGGGCAGAGGAGACGGTGTGCGGCGAACGATGACGGCCCTGGCGGTGGCGGTGATGACGGCGGCGACGCTCTTCGCCGGTGTACCCGCGACGCAGGCCGACCCGGGCCAACTACGGCAGTGTTCGGTCACTTCCGGGCGAACGCCGGAAACCGCCGCCCCCGAGGAGGTCGGGCTGGATTCGGCCGCACTGGACCGCGCGCTGGATTTCGTCGCCGACCCGACCCGCTTCACGGTCTCGATCTATCGGAACAACTGCCTGGTGGCGGCGGGCCCCACCAACGCGCAGGCCGAGAACATGCCGTGGAACCTGTGGAGCAGCACCAAGAGCGTGGTGTCCATGGTGGCCGGCATCGCCGTCGACGCCGGACTCCTGCGGGTCACCGATCCCATCGACCGGTACCTGCCGCCCGGGCTCGGTGACGCCGAGCATCGAGCCATCACCGTGCGCAGCCTGCTGACCGAATCCTCCGGCATGGAGGTCGCCGTCGCCTCGGAGGGCATCACCGGTCTGGTGCAACTGGATCCGAACGTCGTGGCGCAGGCGCTGGCGATGCCGATCGTCGCCCCGCAGGGCACGAAATGGCAGTACAGCCAGCGCGCGGTGGACCTGCTCACCTATGTGGTGCAGCAGGCGGTGGGCGAGGACTTCCAGAGCTTCGCCCAGCGAGAACTGTTCGACCCCTTGGGGATAGCCCGCGGTGACTACTACTGGGCCCGCGATCGCAGCGGCCACACCTACGGGTACGCGCACCTGGTCATGCCCCCGGCCGATTTCGTCAAACTCGGCCTGCTGGTAGCCAATCGCGGCGATTGGGCGGGCACGCAGGTGATTTCCCGGGCCTACCTGGACGAGGCGACCACCCCGGCGGGCACCAACGACTGCTACGGCTACCTGTTCGTGGTCAACGGCCCGGGCTGCGCGTCGATCTTCCCCGGTCTGCCCGCCGACGCCGTGCAGATGTCGGGAATGATGCGCCAGGACAACAACATCGTCCCGAGCCTGGGCCTGCTGCTGAGCTGGACCGGCATCACCATCCCGGGCAGCGCGGTGAGCTTCCCGCACGATGCCATGCGCGCGCTCGACGCCGCGTTCCGTGATCCGGTGCTGGCCGACCCGGGCCCGTACCGTCCGGTGCCCGACGTCAGCCTGGCCGATCCGCAGATCTCCAATCCCGAGGCCACCCTCGCCGCACTCGGCCTGGGCCGCATGGCGTATCCGGACTGCGGCTTCCTGACGTGCCTGGACAAACCGCTCGCCCCGCCGGTGTCGGGGTGGCCGCCGGGCTGCTACATCGTCGGCTGCTTCGGCGCCGATCCGGCCACCCCGGGCATCCGGTAGCGCCGTCAGCTCACCGGCGTGAGCGCGGGCGGCTGCCAGCCGCCCTCCAGCGCGGGTGACTTCGGGGCGTACAGGCGCATGCTCAGCGAGAACTTTCCGGTCGCCGGGATGGGCAGCCAATTGCCCTGCGGCACATCCGGACCCGGATCCTCGCTCTGGACGGCGAGCTCCACCGTGCCGTCGGGCCCGGCGACCACCGGGATGTCGTGCCCGATCGAATAGATCTGCGCGGCATTGGGTACCAGGTAGCTGTCCCCGTCGTACGCGGTGATCGACCAGAAGGCGTCCACGGGCGGCAGCTGATCGGCGGCGAACCGCAGCCGGTAGCGCAGTGGAACACCGTTGTCGTCGGCCTCACCGGCCACGCTGGGGTAGATGGCGTCCTCGGCCAGATTCGCGCCGAGCGCCTGCACCGCCGTGCGGGCCCGCAGCGCGTAATCGGTTCCGTACGTGCCGAGATCGGTGCTGTAACTCCAGCCGTTCACCAGCTCGGCCTTCGGGTCGCGGTAGGCCGGAATGGCGGCCTTGGCCTGTGTCACGCCCTGGTTCAGCATGTCCGCCGACGTCGAATCGACCGTGGCGCCGGGCTTCACACCGATCTCGGCGAACCGCTCCATCGCGGGCGCGTCCGCGGCGGCCGGGGGATTGGCGACCATCAGCGCGCAGAGTTTGTCGAAGAAGGCGGGTCCGTCCATGGCCGCGACCTGGGCCGGCGGCGGGGTGGCGGCCGGATCGATCGAGAAGGGACGGCCGGGCGAGTCGGTCTGCCCGGCCAGCCAGGCGCTGAGCGGCACCAGCTTCAAACCGGCCTGCAGGGCAAGCACATTCGGCACGTCCTCCGGGCCGTTGACCTGGATCCGGCCGATCACCCAGGCCATATCGGTGGGCATGGCGAGCGGCGTCATGCCCTCGGGTGTCTGCCCGCTCCACTGCGGTCCGGACAGCAGGTAGGTGTACGGCGGCGTCTGCGCCCCGTCCTCGGTCCGCGGCCGCACGCTGCTGGGATTGTGCGCGGTGTTGGTCCACGCGTCGAGCACCTGCATGAGCCAGTACCGTCCGGATTCCATTGCGGGGACCTGCAATACGAGTGGTTCGGGGCGCAGGTCGAGCCAGGCCTGGGAGTACAGGGTGTCGAGGTTGAGCCGCACCACGAAGCGGTCGGCCGGGGTGGGCAGCGCCTCGGCGTTCATGAACTGGTTGGGTGCGCCCGAGGCCGCCCGCGTGGCGTCCATCAGGACCAGGGGGTATCCGAAGGTGTAGGCGTCGGCCGCGACGTTCGCGGGGTCGTTCGAGACCGTGGTGCTCGTGGCGCCCGAGTCGCCGGAGTCGTCGCCGGAGCCGCAGGCGGTGAGTCCCAGGCCCGCGAGCGCCACCGCGCCCAGGCCCAGGAGGTGCCGGCGGGACAGTCCGGTCGTGTTCGGATCCTGCACGTCGTACTCCTTCGATCCGCGAGATCCCCCCGGTCGGAGCTTAGCTAGATGTTTGCTAGATGGCGGTCATCTGCTCGGTGTGCGTCGCGGCTGTGACCCGGGCCACGGATGTGCTGTTCTGCCAACCCGGTCATATCGCCGCGGATTGCCTTGGATCGGCGTCGCCCGCTTATTACAGTGAGACTGCAATAGTGATTCCGAATCGAAAGTAGCCACACATGAACTTCCCGATCATCAACCTCGGCTCGGCCACCCTCGATCTCGCGAGCACCGTCACCGGTGTACTGGCCAATATCACCTATCTGATGCAGTCCTGGGGCTCGATGTAAAAGGGGTGCGCGATGCCAACCGACACCGATTCCCGGTCGGGAGCGGCCGAGATGTGGGGCAAGTTCCGGGCGCTGGGCGGCCCCGGCCACCTGCTCGACGGGGCCGCACCCGCCCTCGGCTTCCTCCTGGGCTATTCGTTCGCCGACGCCAGGAGCGGCGTGCTCATCGCGCTCGCGACGGCCGCGTTCATCGGGCTGTATCGCCTGCTGCGCGGGGACTCGGTGAAGGTCGTGGTGATCTCGCTGCTGACGGTGGTGGTCTTCTCGCTGTTCGTCGGCATCACCGGCGAGGGGCGCGGCTTCTATCTGCCGGATCTGCTGATCTGCCTGGTCTTTTCGGCCGCGTTCGGCCTCACGCTGCTGACCGGCCGCCCGCTCAGCCGATGGGCCTGCCGCCGGATCGGATTGGAACCGGCCGAGCACGCCGACCCCGGCGCGCGACTTTTCCTGCACCGCAGGGTAACCGCCGCGTGGTTCGCCTTCTGGGCCGTCCACCTGGCGATCATGGTCCCGCTCTACGCGGCGAACAAGGTGGTGCTGCTCGGCTCGGTCGCGCTGATGCTGGGCAAACCCGCGCTGGTGGTCATGCTCGCCGTCACCTGGCTGTGGGTGCGGCGGTCGCTGCGGGCCGAATCGATGGACATGCCTGTGCCGGAACGGGTTTCGTAGCCCACGTGGTCAGGTGCGCAGCAGCGCCGCCTGCACCTGGCGCAGTCGTTCCACATCACCCCGGAACCCCGCCACGGCATCGTTGTACAGGAACGCCTCCCACAGCCGGACCAGCGCGTACGCCAGCGTGTCCCGGTCCAGCGGCGGCCGATAGCCCTGTTCCTGGGCCCGCGCGATGAGCCCGGAGACGATCGCCACCACCGGTTCGTGCACCGGCCCGTCACTGCGGGTGATCAGGCGCAGCGCCGCGGTCGACTCGTTGTCGAAGTACGTGCGCAACGAATCGTGATCGACGAGCCACTGCACGGTGCGATCGAGAATCTCGTTCAGCCGGGCCGAACCGGTACTGCTCGTGCGGCGTTCGACGTGCGCCACCATGCGCTCGAGCTGGTGGACGATCACCGCGCCGAGCAGGCCGTCCCGCGATCCGAACCAGCGGTAGATGCTCGCCCGGCTCACCCCGAGCCGGGCGGCGACGGCGTTGACGTCGACCCGCTTGCCCGCCACGAACATCTCCGCGGCCGCGCGCAGGACGTCGTCGCGGCTGGCCGAGGCCGGCCGCCCCGGCGATCGGGTTCCCTCCGGGCGCGTCACGTGGAAATCATAGGTGCGAGATAGTCGGCCAGGGTACGCGCGGTGACCTCGCGACCCAGCGTCAGCGCCCGGGTCAGCAGTTCCGCGCCGCGGTCGGTGCGGCTGATGTCCGGGGCGTCGCGCGGCGGCCGAATCTGCAGCACCGCCGGGTGATCGGCGAACTCGCGCTCGTCCGCCAGCTGCCGCTGCATCCGCCCGAGCCACGGGCCCACCGCGCCGGGCGCGCGCCGGGACAGGTAGCGGGCCACGACCCGGTTCTCCAGATTCGATGGCGGGCGGGCGATCTCGTTGTCGCGCCGGGTGCGCAGCACCAGCACCCGGGTCGCGCCCTGGGCCAGCGCGGTGCGAATCGGCACCGCCTCGGACAATCCCGCGTCGACGTAGCGCCGCGCGCCGATGCGCACCGGCTTGCCCGCCAGGATCGGCATGCAGGTGGACGCGCGCAGCGCGATCTGGATCGAGCGCGAATCCGTCAGTCCGCCATGCAGATCCACCGCCGCGCCGGTGTCGGCGTCGGTCGCGATGGGGTGGAAGGTGATCGGATTGGCCAGGATGGCCGGAAAGTCCATGGGCACCAGGCGCTCGTACACGGTGTGCACCAGGTACCGGGTGTCCACGACCGGCCCGCCGCGCAGTGCCCGGATCGGTGAGATGACGCGATCGATGACCTCGGGCGCCCAGGCGCGTTCGGAGTCCCGGGCGCGCCCGCACAGCAGCCACGCCCCGTTGAGCGCGCCCGCCGAGGCGCCGTACACCGCGTCGAAGCTCGCCAGTACGCCCAGCTCCTCGATCGCCATCGCCATGCCGTGCGAGAACGCGCCGCGCGAGGCGCCGCCCTCGATGACCAGCGCGAGCCGATGCGGGTCGTCGCGCTGACCGGGCAGGCTGCCCGTGCGATGGCGATGGCCGATCAGTTCACCGACGCCGAGGGCGTCGTACGCGGTCCGCTGGTCGTCCGGCATTCTTCTCCTTCTCGGGGCCATTTGAGACATTGCACTATCTGTGTATCGTATCCGTCGATGACGGGGTCCACCCGGACAGCCGCATTCGACGCGGCCGGGTGGCCACGAAACTGGAGGTCAAGGCATGAAATTGGCGCTCACCGAGGACGAGCTCGCGTTTCGTGACGAGCTGCGCGCGTTCTTCCGGAGCGAAATCCCGGCCGATATCCGGAACCGGAATCGGCACGGGCAGGAGCTGAGCAGGGACGACATCGTCACCACCCAGCGCATCCTGAACCAGCACGGACTCGCGGTCCCGAACTGGCCGGTGGCCTGGGGCGGTCGCGACTGGACGCCCGTGCAGCGGCACATCTGGCACGACGAGTTGCAGCTGGCCTCGGTGCCCGAACCGCTGACCTTCAACGCCAACATGATCGGCCCGGTCATCGCGCACTTCGGTTCGGAGGAGCTCAAGCAGCGCTTCCTGCCCGCGACCGCCAATCTCGACATCTGGTGGTGCCAGGGCTTTTCCGAGCCCGAGGCCGGGTCGGACCTGGCCTCACTGCGCACCACCGCCGTGCGCGACGGCGACCACTACGTGGTCAACGGCCAGAAGACCTGGACCACCCTCGCCCAGTCCGCGGACTGGATCTTCTGCCTGGTGCGCACCGATCCGGGCGCGCCCAAGAAGCAGGCCGGCATCTCCATGCTGCTGTTCCCGCTGGACACCCCCGGCGTGACCGTGCGGCCCATCGAGCTCATCGACGGCTGTCACGAGGTCAACGAGGTCTTCCTCGAGGACGTGCGCGTCCCGGTGGAAAACCTGGTGGGCGAGGAGAATCAGGGCTGGACCTACGCCAAGTTCCTGCTCGGCAACGAGCGCACCGGCATCGCGGCCGTCGGCCAGAACAAGGTCCGGCTGTGGCTGGCCAAGGAATACGCGCGCCAGACCCGCCTCGGCGCGGGCACCATGCTGGACGATCCGATCTTCGCGAACCGCATCGCCGACCTCGAGAACGAGCTGCTGGCACTGGAACTGGTGCAGTTGCGGGTGGCGGCGGGCTCGGCCGACGGCAAGCCCAACCCGGTCTCCTCGATCCTCAAACTGCGCGGCACCGAACTCCAGCAGGCCGTCACCGAACTCCTGGTCGACATCGCCGGTCCCGATTCCCTGCCCCGCGAGGGCGATTCCCCGGACTGGGCGCGCCGCAGCACCGCCACCTACCTGAACTACCGCAAGACATCGATCTACGGAGGCTCGAACGAGGTGCAGCGCACCATCATCGCCTCGACCATTCTCGGATTGTGAGGCAGCGCTATGGATTTCGATCTCACCACTGAACAGGAAATGCTGCGCGACACCGTGCGCGACGTGCTGGCCCGCGCCTACACCCCCGAGCGGCGCACCGAGGTCATCGGCACCGAGCTCGGCTGGGACCAGCAGCTGTGGCGCACCTTCGCCGAAATCGGCCTGCTCGGGCTGACTTTCGCCGAGGAGGACGGCGGCATGGGCGCGGGACCGCTGGAGGCCATGCTGGTATTCACCGAGATCGGCCGCCGCCTGGCGCCCGAGCCGCTGCTCGACTGCGCCCTGCTGCCCGGCGGGCTGATCTCGCACATCGGCGCGGACGCCCAGCGCAAGGAACTGCTGCCCAAGATCGCCGACGGCGCGCTGCGCGCGGCGTTCGCGCACAACGAGCCGGGCGTGCGCTGGCCGTCGCGCGAGATCGCCACCCGGGTGGTCGCCGACGGTGAGAGCTGGACCATCGCCGGGCGCAAAAGCACCGTGCCGCACGGTGATTGCGCCGAGCTGCTGATCGTCAGCGCGGCCCTGCCCGAGGGCGGTACCGGCCTGTTCCTGGTCGATCCGGTCGGCGCGGGCGTGCGGCGCACCCCGTACCGCACCCACGACGGGCAGCGCGGCGCGGACATCGAGTTCGACGGCGCGCGGGCCGAATCGCTTGGCGCCGCCGCCGATGTCACCGACGTCATCGAGTCCGCCTTCGCCCACGCGCAGGCCGCGCTGTGCGCGGAGGCGATCGGGGCGATGGAGGAATCGCTGCGGCTCACCGCGGACTACCTCAAGACCCGCAAGCAGTTCGGGGTGCCGCTGCGCTCGTTCCAGACGCTCACCCAGCGGGCCGCGGACATGTACGTCTCGCTGGAGCTGGCGCGCGGCATGAGCATGTACGCCTCGATGTCCCTGGCCGACGGCGTCGCCGATCCGGTCGTGGCCTCGCGCGCCAAACTGCGGGTCGGGCGGTCGGCCCGGCACATCGGCCAGGAATCGATTCAGCTGCACGGCGGAATCGGCATGACCGCGGAGTACCCGGTCGGGCACTACACCGCCCGGCTCACCGCGATCGAGCATTCGCTCGGCGACTCCGGCGATCACCTGCGCCGCCTGGGCGGTCTGGTCGGCGACCACCAGATGGTCGAAATCTGATGCGGGCGGCGATCGGCCGCGCCCGACGCCCTCGTCGCTCGGGCACCACGCGGCCGATTGCCGTTCCGGACACGGTGCGCCCGCCGGGGTCGCCGCCGATGGCGGTGATCAGCCGGGCGTCCGGGCCGAGGCAGGCCACCGCGAGCCCGGCCCCGGCGGCCCGCGCGATCGTGGGCGGCCGGCTCGGATGCGCGGTGCCATCCCGGATATCCCGCGCTACGAACACATGTGGCGGGCGGGGGTGTCGACCGGTGGACAGGCTGATCCCCGCGCGCATCGCTCCGCCCCAGATCAACGAGGCCATGGATCTGCTCGCCGACGGTTCGGCCGTGCGGCAGGTTATTGTCTTCGACCACGGCGACAAGGAGATTCGATGACGACCGCGACCGTCCCGCGGGGCATCGGCGATGCCCTCACCGACCTTCCCGTTGGTCATTTCATCGGTGGCCACTGGACCGATGACCCGACGCTCATGCCGGTGGAGAATCCGGCCACCGGCGAGATGATCGCCGCGGTGGCCGACGCCGACGCGGGCACCGGCATGGCCGCGCTCGACGCGGCGGTCGCCGCGCAGGAGTCCTGGGCGGCAACGAATCCGCGCACGCGGGCCGATCTGCTCATGCGCGCCTTCGACCTGCTGCACGAGCGGGCGGACCGCATCGCGACGCTGATCACGCTGGAGATGGGCAAGCCGTATGCCGAGGCGCGCGGCGAGGTGTCCTACGGCGCGGAGTTCCTGCGCTGGTTCGCCGAAGAGGGCGTGCGCGGCGGCGGCGACTACTTCCGCGCGCCGGCCGGTGATCAGCGCATCGTGGTGACCCGCCAGCCGGTCGGCCCGGTGTACGCGGTCACCCCCTGGAACTTCCCGCTGGCCATGGCCACCCGCAAGATCGCGCCCGCGCTGGCGGCCGGGTGCACCGTCGTGCTCAAGCCCGCGCCCCAGACCCCGCTCACCGCACTGGAATTCATGCGGGTGCTCGCGGACGCCGGGCTGCCGGCGGGCGTGGTCAACTGCGTGACGACCTCCAACGCCGCCGAGGTGTCCACGCCGATCATCACCGATCCGCGCCTGCGCAAGCTCACCTTCACCGGCTCCACCGTGGTCGGGCGGCTGCTGCTGGCCCAGGCCTCGCGCCGAGTGCTGCGCACCTCGATGGAACTCGGCGGCAACGCGCCCTTCGTCGTGCTCGAATCCGCGGATCTGGACAAGGCCGTGGCGGGCGCGGTGACGGCGAAGATGCGCAACACCGGCCAGGCCTGCGTCTCGGCGAATCGGTTCCTGGTGCACGAATCGCTGGCCGCCGAATTCGGCGATCGCCTCGCGGCCGAGCTGTCCCGGCTGCTCGTGGGGGACGGTCTCGCACCGGGCACCCGGGTCGGCCCGCTGATCGACAGCGCCGCGGTGGACCGCGTCACCGGACTGGTGCGCGACGCCGCCGACCGCGGCGCGAAGGTGCATACCTGCGCCGAGATCGACGCGGGCGCAGGGTATTTCGTCGCGCCCACGGTGCTGACCGACGTCGATCCGGACGCGCGGATCTGGCGTGAGGAGATCTTCGGACCCCTCGCGCCGATTCGCACGTTCGCCACCACCGCGCAGGCGCTGGCCGCCGCCAACGACACCGAGGCCGGTCTGGTCGGCTACGTCTACGGTGAGAACCTCGGCGAGACACTGCGATTCGCCGAGGGTCTGCAGGCCGGCATGTGCGGGGTGAACACCGGCATCATCTCCGAGGTGGCCGCGCCGTTCGGCGGCGTCAAGGCGTCCGGATTGGGCCGCGAGGGCGGCAGTGCGGGTCTGGAGGAGTACCTCGAGGTCAAGTACATCGGTGTCGCGCTCTGAGGTCGCCGCGTAACTGATCGAGCGGGCCCGGGTGCGGGCTCGCTCGATCCGGAAGTCATCGAGAAGCGCTGTCGGAGAACAGTGCTCGCAGCGCCCGGGTGATCGCCCGCGAGGCTTCGGCCTGGGTCAGGCCCCGCCGTTCGATCAGCTGGTGCCGGTACGCCCAGCCCACCGACGCCTCGACCAGGTCCAGCAGCTGCTCGTCGCGTACCCCGTCGCGGTCGAGTTCCGGGGCGAACATCACCCCCAGAGCGTCGCGAATACGACTGTCGGTCAAGCGCATCCGGGCATCGAGCTCGGGGATGTTGTGTGATTCCAGGAGGCCCAGCAGCCGGGGATTGCGCTGGGCGGCGTAGATCAGTTCGGCGCGCTGGAGCACCGCGTCGATGCGCTCGGTCAGCGGCAGGCTCGGGTCCGGGGTCGCGATGAGCGACTCCACGTACTCCGATTGCGTCTCGACCGCGGCGAGGCGCAGATCGTTGCGGCCCGGGAAGTGCACGAAGATGCTGCGCTCGGAGACGCCCGCCCGCTCGGCGATGTCCTTGGAGGTCGGGGCGAAGGTGCCGTCCTTGACGGCGGCGAGCAAGGCCTCCACGATCGCCGCCCGGGTCTGTTCGGGATTGCGCCGCCGCCGCGCGGCCGTGCCTTCGCTCATGCCGTCATCCGATCACAACCGCGCCCGATGTAGTCGGCGGGGTCGGGGCCGCAGTACGTGGTCACTATTGCAGTCTAACTGCAATAGTGTGTACAGTGGCGGAAGCGGCAAATTTCGAGACGCCTGAACTCGGCGATTGATATCGCCTATTTGCCGGCCAGCTGCGGTGATATGTCCCGCGCGTCAATCGTTATCGAGAAAGTAGCGAATATTCGGCAAACAGCTGCTTGGGTGGTTGTGACCGAGTTCGAGTGTTCGCGCGAACCGGAGAAGGAGACCGAAGTGGTCGACGGCGGTCAGGTCAATCAGGGTCCGGAACACGGCGGGCGGGTGTCGCGGCGCGGCATGTTCGGCGTCGGCGCGGCGGCGCTGGCCGCGGTGGGCGTGGGCGGCGCGCTGACCGGCTGCGGTTCCGGCGACGACGAGGTGAACCCCTCCGCCACCCAGACCGACCCGACCGACGCCATCGCCTCGGCCAACCGCGAGGTCGCCGAGACCATGCCCTTCTCGGACACCACCGACTTCGCCGACGCCGACCGCGGCTTCGTCGAGGCCCTGCGACCCGGGGTGATCAAGGACGCGCAGGGAAAGGTCATCTGGGACACCGACTCCTACGGGTTTCTGCAGGGCACCTGCCCCTCCTCGGCCAATCCGAGCCTGTGGCGCCAGTCCCAGCTCACCGTGAAACAGGGCCTGTACGAGGTCGCGCCCGGCTTCTACCAGATTCGCGGGCTGGACCTGTCGAACATGACGATCATCGAGGGCGACACCGGCGTCGTCGTCATCGATCCGCTCATCTCCAACGAGACCGCCGCGGCCGGGCTGGCGCTCTACCGCCGGCATCGCGGTGACAGGCCGGTCACCGGGCTCATCTACACCCACTCGCACGTCGATCACTTCGGCGGTTCGCTCGGGGTGACCACCCGCGAGGACGTCGAGGCCGGTCGCTGCCCGGTCATCGCGCCCGCCGGACTGCTGGAACACGCCGTGGCGGAGAACATCTACGCGGGCACCGCCATGTCGCGGCGCGCGGCCTACATGTACGGCGCGGCCCTGCCGCGCGGGGAGAAGGGCCAGATCGGCGCGGGCCTGGGTCAGACCACCTCGATCGGCACCGTGAGCCTGATCGATCCGACCCTCGACATCACCGCCACCGGCCAGGAGCAGGTGATCGACGGGGTGCGCATGGTGTTCCAGCTGACCCCCGGCACCGAGGCGCCCTCGGAGATGAACCTCTACTTCCCTGACCGCCGCTATCTCTGCATGGCCGAGAACGCGACCCACACGCTGCACAACATCCTGACCCTGCGCGGCGCGCTGGTGCGTGATCCGCACGTGTGGTCCAAGTACCTCACCGAATCCATCAACCTCTACGCGCGGCAGTCCGATGTCGTGTTCTCCTCGCACCACTGGCCGGTGTGGGGCACCGACAAGATCGTGGAATACATGTCGCTGCAACGCGATCTGTATGGCTACCTCAACGATCAGACGCTGCGCATGCTCAACCAGGGCTACGTCGGCAGCGAGATCGCCGAGCTCATGCAAGTGCCCCCGACCATCGAGAAGGCCTGGTACACACACGGTTACTACGGGTCGGTGAGTCACAACGTCAAGGCCATCTACCAGCGGTACATGGGCTGGTTCGACGGCAATCCCGCGCACCTGTGGGAGCACCCGCCGGTCGAGAGCGCGCAGCGGCACGTCGATGCCATGGGCGGCGCGAACGAGACCCTGCGCAAGGCCCAGAAAGCCTATGACGCAGCCGATTTCCGGTGGGCCGCGACGCTGGCGAACTACGTGATCTTCGCCGACGCCGGCAACGAGAAGGCCAAGAACCTGCAGGCGAGCGTGTACGAGCAACTCGGCTACGGCTCGGAGAACGCCACCTGGCGCAACTTCTACCTCTCCGGCGCGTACGAGCTGCGCAACGGCCCCTTCGGCACGCCCACCGCCGCCAACTCCAAGGGCCTGCTGGCGGCGCTCACGGTGGATCAGGCCTTCGACGCGATCTCGCTGTTCATCAACGGACCCGAAGCCTGGGACGCGCGCATCGTGACCGACTGGAAGTTCAGCGATCAGCAGGACCGGGTGCACCGCGCCGAACTGCGCAACGGCGTGCTCGTGCACTACGAGCGCCGCCCGGACGACGGGCTGCCCGCCCCGGACGCGACCGTCACCCTCACCCGCGGGGCCTTCATCCAGAACATGATGGCGGGCGGGGACATGAAGGCCGCGGTCGCCAAGGGCGACGTCGCGATCGACGGCAATCCCGCGGTCCTGGTCGAGTTCAAGGGCTTCATCGACAAACCGGATCCCAATTTCGCCATCGTCACCCCGTGAATCACCACAGGAGGCAAGCAGTGAGCAGTGCGATTTCCGATCCCAGCCCGTTCATCGTCGAGCAGAACAGGCGGGCGGGCGAAGATCCCGGACTGACCGACCCGCGGGACCAGCAGGACGCGGACCGCGGTTTCATCGCGGCGCTCGAACCGGGCATCGTGCACAACGCCGACGGGAAAGTCGTGTGGGACAACGATTCCTACGGCTTCCTGACCGGTTCCTGCCCATCCTCCGTGCATCCGAGCCTGTGGCGGCAGTCCGGGCTCAACATCCGGCAGGGGCTGTACGAGGTGACGCCGGGGATCTATCAGATTCGCGGCCTGGACCTTTCGCAGATGACGATCATCGAGGGCGACACCGGGGTGATCGTGATCGATCCGCTGGTCTCGGCCGAGACCGCGGCCGCCGGGCTCGCGCTGTATCGCGAGCACCGCGGCGACAAGCCGGTGACCGGGCTCATCTTCACGCATTCGCACGTCGATCATTTCGGCGGCGCGCTGGGTGTCATCAGCGTCGAGGAGGTCGCCGAGCGCAAGGTGCCGGTCATCGCGCCCGCCGGATTCCTCGAGCACGCCGTCGCCGAGAACGTCTACGCCGGAACGGCTATGGCGCGGCGCGCGGCGTACATGTACGGCGCGGTGCTGCCGCGCGGGGAGAAGGGCGGGCTGGGCTCCGGGCTCGGGCAGACGCCGTCGCTGGGCACCGTCACCCTCATCGCCCCGAATCTGGATGTGACGCACACCGGTCAGGAGGAGACCGTCGACGGCGTCCGGATGATCTTCCAGATCACCCCGGGCACCGAGGCGCCCTCGGAGATGAACTTCTACTTCCCGGATCACCGCGCGCTCTGCATGGCCGAGAACGCCACGCACACACTGCATAACCTGCTCACCCTGCGCGGTGCGCTGGTGCGCGATCCGCACGTGTGGTCGCAGTACCTGACCGAGTCGATCAACATGTTCGGTCGTGACTCCGATGTCGTGTTCGCCTCGCATCACTGGCCGACCTGGGGCACCGATCGGCTGGTGGAGTACATGTCCATCCAGCGCGATCTGTATGCCTACCTGCACGATCAGACGCTGCGCCTGCTGAACCAGGGCTACGTCGGCTCCGAGATCGCCGAGATGATCGAGCTGCCGCCCGCCGTCGCCGGCGACTACAGCACCCACGGCTACTACGGGTCGGTGAGTCACAACGTCAAGGCCATCTACCAGCGCTACATGGGCTGGTACGACGGCAATCCGGCGCACCTGTGGGAGCATCCGCCGGTCGAGCAGGCCGTGCGCATGGTCGACTTCATGGGCGGGCCCGAAGCCGTGGTGGCCAAGGCGCAGGCCGCCTACGACCAGAACGACTACCGCTGGGTCGCGCAGGTGCTGAACTACGTCATCTTCGCCGACCCCTCGAACGAGGCCGCGAAGGCGTTGCAGGCCAGTACTTTCGAACAGCTCGGCTTCGGCGCCGAGAACGCGACCTGGCGCAACGTGTTCCTGATGGGCGCCTACGAGCTGCGCAACGGCAACGTCGGAACGCCCACGACGACCGACGCGCCGACCATGATGGCGGCACTGAGCATCGAGCAGGTCTTCGACGCGATCTCCCTGCGCCTGGACGGGGTCAAGGCGTGGAACGAGAAGGCCGTCAGCGACTGGCGTTTCACCGATCTCGACCGCACGCACCGGCTCGAACTACGCAACGGCGTCCTGATCCACTACGACCTCCCCGAGGGCGGCGGGCTGCCCGCCCCCGAGGTGACCTTCACCCTGACCAGGGCGACCCTGATCGGTGTGCTGCTGGCCGGTCAGGACATTCAGGAGGCCATCGCATCCGGTGCGCTGAGCATCGACGGTGACGTCCAGAGCTTCCTGAAGCTCACCGCCCTGTTCGACGAGCCGGATCCGAACTTCGCGATCGTGACCCCCTGAGACCTCGTCCTCGCACCCCGCCCGCAAACCCGGGGTGCGAGGGCGAGCCGGTCACAACCCCTCGGTGGCCGCCGCGAGGCCCTGTCGTCGAGCACCCGGCAGGGCCTTCGTGGTGTCCGGCGCGCCCTCCCGCGCCGTCACGTCATCGTCGGGGGAACAGTCTCAGGGGTCGTGAATCATCCTCCGCTCGAGCGGTTTCGGCCGCCTGCGAGGGCCGGATGCGTACGGCGGCGCTGAAGAGCTGGTACTCGGCGGGCGGTACGCACACCTCGCGATAGGGATGCCGGGGCTCGACCCGGCGCTGCGGCCCGGGGATCACCACCCCGCGGCGCGTCTCGTCGCCCGCGGTGGCCGCGGCCCCCTCGGTTTCCTGCGCGCGAACCCAGCTCTGCATGGCAGAGGAGTCCAGGCTCGGCAATAACTCCACGGCCCGCTCCCACTCCAGGCCCTCCACCTGGTGCGGGTCGGTGACCGCGGTCACGACAACGGCGTACGCCGTGCCGACGGTGTTGTCCGCCATGCGGATCTACCCCCTGTCCATGCTCTGCGGTTAATCTCCGGCGTTGCGCGGGGAATGTTCAGGATACTTTGAAAGATCTTGCACTACTGCGACTTTCATAGTTCCCGCAGGTAGGTTGCGTGTGACTACCACCACCATCAGTGTGCTTCGGGTCACAGCGCTGGAATAGTGCGGTATAAGCTCGTGTTCAGCTGGTTGACATATCCACCAAAAGTGGAAGCGAGCCCGAGGAGGCCCCCGTGCAGTTCGGAATCTTCACTGTCGGCGATGTGACCATGGATCCGACCACCGGCCGGACCCCCACCGAGGCCGAGCGCATCAAGGCCATGGTCGCCATCGCGCGCAAGTCCGAGGAGGTCGGTCTCGACGTCTTCGCCACCGGTGAGCACCACAACCCGCCCTTCGTCCCGTCTTCGCCGACCACGATGCTCGGCTACATCGCGGCGCAGACCGAGCGCATCATCCTGTCCACGTCCACGACGCTGATCACCACCAACGACCCGGTGAAGATCGCCGAGGACTTCGCGATGCTGCAGCACCTGGCCGACGGCCGGGTGGATCTCATGCTCGGGCGCGGCAACACCGGCCCGGTCTATCCCTGGTTCGGCAAGGACATTCGCGACGGCATCGCGCTGGCCATCGAGAACTACCATCTGCTGCACCGGCTCTGGCGCGAGGACGTCGTCGACTGGGAGGGTAAGTTCCGTACACCGCTGCAGGGCTTCACCTCCACCCCGCGCCCGCTGGACGACGTCGCGCCGTTCGTGTGGCACGGCTCGATTCGCAGCCCCGAGATCGCCGAGCAGGCCGCCTACTACGGCGACGGGTTCTTCGCGAACAACATCTTCTGGCCGAAGGAGCACTTCAAGCGCCTCATCGAGCTGTACCGCCGCCGCTACGAGCACTACGGGCACGGCGCCGCCGACCAGGCCGTCGTCGGTCTGGGCGGACAGGTGTTCATGCGCAAGAACTCCCAGGACGCGGTGAACGAATTCCGGCCCTACTTCGACAACGCGCCGGTCTACGGGCACGGGCCCTCGCTCGAGGACTTCACCGAGCAGACCCCGCTCACCGTGGGCAGCCCGCAGCAGGTCATCGACAAGACCCTGACCTTCCGCGAGAGCTTCGGCGACTACCAGCGCCAGCTGTTCCTCATGGATCACGCGGGCCTGCCGCTGAAGACCGTGCTCGAGCAGCTCGACCTGCTCGGCGAAGAGGTGGTTCCGGTGCTGCGCAAGGAGTTCGCGGCCCTGCGTCCGGCCCATGTGCCGGAGGGTCCGACCCACGCGGCCCTCGTCGCCGCGCGCGACGCCGCCGCGCAGCCGGAGTCCACCGTCGAATCGCAGAACAGTGAGGTGACCGCATGACCCGCATCGCCGTGGTGACCGCCGGGCTGTCGCAGCCGTCGTCGACCCGATTGCTGGCCGATCGCCTGATGGCCGCGACCGCGGCGGGCCTCGCGCCCGAATCGGTCGAGTTCGACGTGATCGAACTGCGCGATCTGGCGCACGGTCTGGCCGACAACCTGCTCACCGGATTCGCCGCCGGCCCGCTGCGCGACGCCATCGACAAGGTGGTGGCCGCGGACGGCCTGATCGCGGTCACCCCGATCTTCACCGCCTCCTACAGTGGCCTGTTCAAGACCTTCTTCGATGTGCTGGAACCGGATTCGCTGGTCGGGAAGCCCACGTTGATCGCGGCCACCGGTGGTACCGCCCGGCATTCGCTCGCGCTCGAACACGCGGTGCGGCCGCTGTTCGCCTACCTGCGCGCGGTGGTCGTGCCGACCTCGGTCTACGCCGCGTCCGAGGATTGGGGCACGGGCGGAGTCGATTCCGGGGCCGGCGCCGGACTGGGCGATCGAATTCTGCGGGCGGCAGGTGAATTCACGGATCTGGTGGCGCGCCGCCCCGGCGGAGCCAAGCCCGACCCGTACGCCGATCCCGTGCCGTTCGAGCAATTGCTTCGAAATAGCTGACTAGTATGCACTGCGAACGGTAACCCGTTCCGTACGACGGCACCTCCTCCGAACACCGACGTCTCGAACGAAAGTGGGTAGGGCAATGGCTGAATCCTCCTCGGGAAATGGCACGGGTACCGCCCGGGAGGTGCTGCCCGCCCTGCCCCTGGACGCCTGGCGGCCGACCAAGGAAACCCTGCACCGGTACTGCCAGATCGTCGGGAAGGTGGCGCTGGCCAAGGGAATCCGCCGCAACCACTGGTGGCACATGACCTTCCGGCTCACCGCCCGGGGCTGGACCACCGTGCCGCTGGGCACCGCCACCGACGGCCCGGTCTTCACCTGCGAATTCGACTTCTTCGACCACGTGCTGCGGATCTCCACCGATCGCGGCGTTCAGGAAGAGGTCGAACTGGGCGAGCAGTCGGTGGCGAGCTTCTACACCGAGACCCTGCGCGCGCTGGACAACCTCGGCATCGACGTGACCATCGTGCACCCCACGCCCTACGACCTGCCCGATCACGGCCGGCCGTTCGACGAGGACGAGGAGCATCACCACTACGACCCGGTCGCCGCCCAGCGCGCGTTCCGGGTGCTGAGCCAGGTCGGGCGGGTGCTCGAGGAATTCAGCGCCGGCTACTCGGGCAAGATCAGTCCCGTCCAATTGTTCTGGCACACCTTCGATCTCGCGGTGCAGCGGTTCTCCGAGAACAAGGTGCCGATGGGGGAGAGCGTGGACCCGGTGACCCGCGAGGCGTATTCGCGCGAGGAGATCAGCGCCGGGTTCTGGTTCGGCGACGACAAGGTCCCCGAACCCACCTTCTACTCCTACACCGCGCCCGAACCCGCCGGGCTGACCGATGTCCCGCTGTCCCCGGCCGCCGCCCGCTGGGTCCCCTCGGGCTCGGCACACGCGGCCTACTACGCCTACGACGCGGCGCGGGCGAGCGGCGATCCGGCCGGGGCGGCACTGGAATTCCTGCGCTCGGCGTACGCAGCGGGCTCTAAACTCGCCGGTTGGGACGCGCCCGCCCTGGCCTGCCCGGGCGGGATCACCGACCCGGTGCTGCAGGAGGTCTGGCGCGGCTGGCCGGAGTAGCGGCTAGGCCAGGAACTCCACCAGCGCCGCGGAGAATCCCGGATCGACGGTGGCCATCAGGTGATCGCCCGGCACCACGGCCAGGATCGCGTTCGGGAAGGCGGCGGCCAGGCGTTCGGGTTCGGCGGCGAGCGGATCGGCATCGCCCGCGAGCACGAGGGTGGGCACGGTGATGTCGGCGACCGTCTTGATCGGGGCCTCGCTGAGCCCGCCCACGAGCGCGGTGATGGCTTCGCGGTCCGCGCCCAGGGCGTCGGCCAGAATGCGGAACATGGCCGCGCGCGGCGGGGCGGTGGAGCCGTCCCCGCTCATCGCCGCCACGATCTCGTCCGGATCGATGGCCCGCCAGTCGATGCCGCCGCAGTCGACGACGCCGGAACCGATGCCGCCGATGGCGAGCCTGCGCACCCGGTCATCGGCCTGCGCGACCAGCAGCGAGATGATGCCGCCCATCGAATAGCCGACCAGCGCAACCTCTTCCAGGCCCAGTTCGTCGAACAGCGCCCGCATGTCGTCGGCCATGGCCTGCCACGAATAGCGGGCCGGATCGTGTGGCTTCTCCGAGCGCCCGTGCCCGCGCGCGTCCAGCGAGACGACGCGATGACCGGCGGCCTGCAGCGCGGCGACGACGCCCACGCTCATCCAGTTCGCGTTCGTGTCGGCCACGACGCCGTGCTGCAACACGACGGTGGAGCCCTCGCCCTCCCACACGCGGTAGTTGAGCTGCAAGCCGTCCCAGGTCGTGAACTTCGCCATCGGGCCGATGTTAGCGGCGGTTCGCTGGACCGGGAAGGGCGCGGCGCGGTTTTGGCGGTCCGTGCGCGCCGGCTCGGAGCTACATGCGAGCCATGATCGCGCGCGGCAGCAGCGGGATGGCCGAAGCCAGTACGCGCCACGGCCATTCGGGCACCGAGGTGCGCACCGATTCCCGTTCGATGGCCTTGACCATGGAGTTCACGCCCTTGTCCAGGGGCGCGAGCAGGGTGGTGTCGCCCGCCTTGTCGGCCATGTCGGTGGCGATGTAGCCCGGCTGGATCGTGGTCACCTTCAGGGGCGTGCCGCGCAGTTCGATGGCCAGGCCCTCGCCGAGGGCGGTGAGCCCGGCTTTGCTCGCCGAGTACGCCGCCTTCTTCCCCGGGAGCCCGCGCACCGCGCTCACCGAGGAGATGAGCACCAGGTGCCCGGCGTTCTGTTCGCGGAACACGCTCAGGGCGGCCTCGGCCTGGGCCAGGGCGCTCACGAAATTGGTGGTGGCGGTGGCGAGGTTGGCGTCGGCGCGGCCGGTGCCCACGCGTGCGCCCTTGCCGATGCCCGCGTTGACGATGACCCGGTCCAGGCCGCCCATTTCCTCGCGCAGTTCGGCGAAGACCTTGGGAATCGCCGCGTGATCGTCGACATCCAGGGGGCGCACGGCCACGGTGATGCCGGGGTGGGCGGCCAGGAGTTCGGCGCGCAGTTCCTCGAGATTCTCGACGCGCCGCGCGCACAGCGCCAGATCGCGCCCGCGACGGGCGAATTCGCGGGCCATGCCCGCGCCGAGCCCGGAGCTCGCACCGGTGATGAGAATCTTGCGCCTGGTCATGACCGCCACCCTAGCCGTCGTCAGCCGAAGGACCCGGTGGACGGCGGGTTGGGATCGAGTCGCCAAACCCCGCAGTTGTCGGTGCGGAAGGCGACGTCGCTGGGTTTGATCACGATGCGCAGGTTGCGCACGCGGGTGAAATCGCTGGCGATGATGTAGTAGTTCGGATCGTTGTAATCGGTCTCGGTCTGCACTTTCCACAGCCGTTTCCAGAAGCAGGCGACGGCGGGATCCGGCGAGCCCTCGGTGATGTAGGTGCCGGGCTGGATATCGACGTTCACCAGGTACAGGCCGTCCGGGATTTCGGTGGCCGGCTGCGCGGCCGCCGTTCCGGACAGGGTCATCGTCAGCGCGGAAGCCACGGCCCCCGCGGTCATGAGCACACGTGCGCGCACGGTGTTTCCTCCCTCGAAAACTCACTGCACCGCACGTCGCGACGGTGCGAGCGCGGCCTGGGCGATCCCCGAATCTCCCGGGTGGGGTTTATCAGAGATTACGGTCGGTTTTGTGCGATTTCGGGTAATTCATTGTGTTAACGCGGCTTTCGTTGCGCGCTATGGCGCAATAGCTTTTTGAAGCAAAAACGTTTCACCTAGTGGCGTGTTCGGCATATCCATTCCGGTGGTTCGGATCGTGTCGGAATTGGGTAGGAATCACCGATGCTCTTTGTGGCCTTGGCAACGATATTCAGGGCATGAGAAGACTCCGACCCCTCGCGGACAGCGCTCCTACCAGCACCTCTGCCACCTGTGCCCCCCGCTGCGCGGGCCTGTGCACCGATTCCGGCCTCTCGGCCATTCTGACCGCCGACAAGGCGCTGCTGCACTGGCGTGCCATGCGTCGACTGGGTGATACCGGCCTGGCCGAGCACGCGGTTCAGGAAACGCTGCTGCGTGCCTGGAAAGCGTGCGCGAGCTACAACCCCGACCGGGGCAGCGTGCGCACCTGGCTGCTCACCATCGAGCGCAATATCCTGACCGACATCGCCCGGGTGCGCGCGGCCCGGCCCGGTGACACGCACTGGGACGAACTCGGCGACGCCGTCGAGGGCCGCAGCGCCGGGCCCGACTTCGCCGACGGTCTCGCCGACGGCATGCTCGTCGCCGAACTGCTGGCCCAGCTGCCCGACGCCCAGCGCGACGCGGTGGTGCAGGTGATCCTGCGCGACCGGGCCTACCAGGATGTCGCCGCCGATTTCGGCGTGCCGGTCGGCACCGTGAAGACGCGCGTGCACTACGCCCTGCGCTCGCTGCGCAAGCTTCCGCTCAGCGCCTGATCCGCGGTTCCCCCACCTGGTGAACCTCGGGCCCGGCTGCCCCGTCGAACAAGTGTGGCGACCCAGCCCGGTCCGCCCAGAACCAGGAGTACTCCTCATGACCGAACACGCTCCCGCGTCCGGAATTCGCTTCGACCGCCGCACCGCCCTGGCCGCCACCGGCGCCGCCGCGACGGCATTGACCGTGGCCGCCTGCTCCTCCTCCGGCGGCTCATCGTCCTCCGATACCGCCGGCACCGATAAGGGCCGGACCCCCACCGAATTGGCTCGCACCGCCGATGTTCCGGTCGGCGGCGCCCTGATCGCCGGCGATACGGTGATCACCCAGCCCACCGCGGGCTCGTTCCAGGGTTTCTCCTCCACGTGCACGCATCTGGGCTGCAAGGTCACCGAGATCAACGCGGCGACCATTCGCTGCGCCTGCCACAACAGCAGCTTCAACCTCGACGGCACGGTGGCGAGTGGTCCGGCGCCCCGGCCCCTGGACACCCGCGCGATCCGCGTGGACGGCGACCGGATCGTCAGCGGCTGACGCGCCTCCCGGAGGTCGGCGTCGCACCGGCTACCGTGAGGTCCATGGCGAAGATCGCGGTGATCGGCGGGGGCCGGATCGGGGCGGCGCTCATCTCGGGGCTACTCGAATCCGGTTGGGCCCGTGACGATCTGATGATCGTTGGTCGCGAACAGGGGCGCGCGGACGCCGCCGGGCAACGGCTGGGGGTGCGCGCCACGGTCGACACCGCGGCGGCCGTCCGGGCATCGGATCTGATCGTGCTCGCGGTGAAGCCGCACGACGTGAACGAGGTACTCGCCGGCGTCGGCGCGGCCGAGCCTGGTGCGCGAGTGGTGGTGTCCCTGGTGGCGGGCGTGCCGATCGCGCAGTTGGAGGCCCGGCTGCCGGCCGGCGTGCCGGTCGTGCGGGCCATGCCGAACACCCCGATGATGGTGCGGCGGGCCATCACCGCGATGGCGCCGGGCCGCCGTGTCACCGCCGGGCAGCTCGAACTCGCGTCCCGCATGCTGCGATCCGTCGGCGAGGTGGTGATCATCGACGAGTGCCGGATGGACGCGGTGACCGCCGTCTCGGGCTCCGGCCCGGCCTACTTCTACGTGATCGCGGAGGCGATGGTCGACGCCGCGGTACAGCTGGGCCTGCCACGCCCCCTGGCCCTGGAGTCCGTCACCCAGACGATGCGGGGAACCGCTGTGCTGCTTCGGGATTCGGGCCGCACCGCCGCGGATTTACGCGCCGCCACTACCGCCCCGGCGGGCGCGACCGCCGCCGCCGTGCGGGAGCTGGAGCGCTGTGGGTTGCGCACGGCGCTGCACGAGGCGGTTCGCGCGGCGGAGAGCTGCGCGGCGGAGCAGGGCGCGCGGACGTCCTAGCGCCGCCGAGCTTTCCGGTCAGAGAATGCCGAGCTTCTCGCGTTCGGCGTCGACCAGGTCGTCCGGGAACTCTTCCGGGTCCACCCCGAGCCCGGAGTGGTCGAGGGCGTCGTAGTCCCGCGCGATCAGCAGCACCCGCAGATCGTCGGGTATCGGCCGTCCAGCCGCTCGCGGGAGAACTCGGCGAGCCGTGCGTCGTACATGTGTGTGTCCCCGAGGTGCGTGGCGATCCTGGCGTCAACGTAACAGCGTTGTCCGACAAGGCATCCCGGGAGCCGCGCTCGCGCACCGGGGCCGCCTCCCGACTTACGCGGCGGCGAGCAGTTGTTCGCGGAGGATGTCGGCGTGACCGGAGTGGTGGGCCAGCTCGCGCAGGACCTGGAGGTAGACCCAGTGCAGGGTGCGGGGGCCGGAGCGGTGGCCGGTCACCACGGTGTCGAGGGGGAGGGGGGAGGCCAGGGTGCGGGCGGTGGTGCAGGCGGCGCGGTGGGCGGCGGTGACCGAGGCGATCGTGTCCTCGGGGGTCAGGCGGAAGGAATCATCGGGGGACTGGACCAGGCCGAGATCCCGGCGCGTCCGGCCGCCGACGCATTCCTCGAACCACACGCGCTGCATCCAGGTCACGTGTTTGAGGAGGCCGAGAAGCGTTGTCGCGGACGGGACCAGACGGCGGCGAGCCTGCTCCTCCGTGAGGCCGTCGAGAGTCTGTTCGATCGAGGCGCGATAGTCCTCGATGAATGCCTCGAACTGAGTGCGGTCATCCGCCAGCGGCACATCGAACGCGCCCATCGGTCTCCAATCACGCTGCGGCGCCGAGTCGCCGGGGTCGGATGCGTGCGATCGTCCCCGCCGTGCGGCCGGGAACAATCCACTCGCGAACTCCAACGTAGTCGCGCGGTCGCCGTCAGCGCGGGGCCACACCGCAGCGCGTCAGCGCAGTTCCTCGACCAGGCCGATGATCACTCCGGCCGGGCCGTACACGTACGCATAGCGGTACAGGTCCTCGTACTGTGCCACCTTGCCGACGAGTTCCGCCCCGTGCGGGCGCAGGCGCGCCAGCAGATCGTCCACATCGTCCACGGCGAAGGTCAGGCGCGGAATGCCCGGGGTGTTCACCGGGGCCGGCGGCGCGGCGGGACGATTCGCGGGGGAGCGGAAGGTCGAGAGTTCCACGCGCGCTTGGCCATCCGGGGTGCGCACCACGGCGATGTCCGCGCTGACCCCATCCAGGCCGAGTAATTCGTCGGCCCAGGGGCCGCCCACGCTGGCCTCGCCCTCGAGCTCCAGGCCGAGTTCGAGGAAGAAGGCGACGGCGGCGGCGAGATCGTCGACCACGTATCCGGCGTGATCCAGTCGGCGAACGGTCATGACGCGCTCCTCGTATCGATTCCGATGATGCTCGCGTAATCGGGCAATTCGACGCCGTTGATCGCGCGATCGATCAACTCCATGTCGAAAGCCGGCTCCTGGTCCGGCGCGGGTGGTTGGAGAATGCTCTGCACGTGCAGCCGCCCGATCTCCTGATTGGCCTCGACGAAGTCGCGCATGTGCCGTTCGTACGCGGCGAACGCGACAGCCGGATCCCAGTTGTTGGCGGCCAATTCCCCGGCGAGCAGGTACGCGCCGATCAGGGCCAGCCCGGTGCCCTGCCCCGACATCGGCGACGCGCTGTAGGCCGCGTCCCCGAGCAGCACCACCCGGCCGCTGGACCAGCTGTCCATCACCACCTGGGCGACCTGATCGAGATAGAAATCGGGGGCGGTATCGGCGTGCGCGAGAATGCGCGGGGTCAGCCAGCCCATATCGGCGGTGTGCTCGCGCAGCAGCTGCTTCTGCGCCGCGATATCGCGATGATCGACATCGAATTCGCCTGCGGGAAAAGAGAACATGGCCATGGCCCGCGTCGCATCCGGCACCGGCCGCAGCCCGGCCGTGCGGCCGCCATCGTGGAAGTCCAGCAGCCAGCGCTCCAGCCCGAACTCATTGGGCACGGTGTAGAAGGCCAGGGCCAGCCCGAGGTGGTGCAGGTACTTCTCACGCGGGCCGAAGACCATGGCGCGCAAGGCCGAATGCAGCCCATCGGCGCCGATGACCAGATCGAAGCGCCGCCGATCGCCACTCTCGAAGACGACATCGACGCCGTCGGAATCCTGAGTGAGTGCGGCGATCCGATCCCCGAAGATGTACTCGACGCCATCGCGAGTGTCGTCGTACAGCACCCGCGACAGATCCCCGCGCAGGATCTCGATCTCGGAGATATAGCCGTCGCCGCCATCGTCCTCAGCGCTGAAGGTCTCGAGCACCGCGCCGTCCGCGTCCACCGTGTGCGCGCCGGCGGTCTCGGTGCGAGCCGCCCGCACGGCCGCGTCGAGGCCCATGCGCGCGATGACATCCTTGGTCACTCCGCGCGCGTCCACGGCCTGCCCGCCGGGCCGGAGTTCGGGCGCCCGTTCCACCACGGTCACCTCCGCGCCCCAGCGGCGCAGCCAGTGCGCCACCGCGGGCCCTGCGATGCTCGCTCCCGCCACCAAAACCCTGGTACCGCTCATACCGCGCCTCCATTCGCGATTCGGGTCATCGCCGAATCGGCCGCTCCGCACGCCGCTGTCGGCGCGCACAGAGATGACGACGAGTGCCGAATCCGAAAGTAATCGGTGTGGGGGAGATCTGCGCGAACGAGTCACCGGGTGATGCGGCGGCATGTGCCGCCGCCTCGATCGTCAGGCGGCCTGCGGGCGGGGGAGCAGCAGTGCCCGGCCGCGTGCCAGTACCCGCGCCAGATCCCGGTAATCCGCCAGATCCACATAGCGCGGGCGAACGCGCCGCAGGCGGGAGCGTTCGGGTTGTTCGCACATCAGGACGAGATTCGCGGTGGTGGTGACCACGAGCTCGCAGCCCGGCCCGCAACCGCGCCATTGGCCGCGGCAGCCGCCGATATCCCAGCCGATCACGCTGATGGACGGCCGCAGGCCCGGACCCGCCGGCCGCGAATGCATGGTCGGCCGAATGCCCGCGGCGGCGAGTTCGGAGATGAACGACTGGATTTCGGCTCGCGCCCGAGAGCGTGCGTCGAATTCGTTTCGCATGTCGCGCCTTTCGGCCTGTCCCCATCGACAGGGGGTTCTGAACTGAGATTTGCCCCACCTCGATGTGCCGAAACGCCTGCGCCGCAGGTTGTCCGGATTGGTACTTCTGAGGGGGGTGAGGCGGGGGTTGCTTCTTGATGGCCGGCTGGATCGGGGGGCCTGGGTGACGAAGTCCCGGCGGGGCACGTCGAGTGCCGCGATGGCAGTTGGGTGCGCCACCGCAGGAAAGAAGCCCGGATAACGGAGTTCCGGCGGGGGCACGTCGGGAGACTCGGTGGCGGTTGGGTGCCTTGCCGGGGGAGAGATGCCTGTACAACGAAGTACCAGCGGGAAGACGTGGGTGCCTCGGTGGCGGTTTGGGTGCCCTGCCGGGGGAGAGAAGCCTGGAGAACGGAGTCCCGGCGGGGGCACGTCGGGAGACTCGATGGCGGTTGGGTGCCCTGCCGCAGGAAAGAAGACAGGACAACGGAGTACCAGCGGGGGCTCGCCGGGAGACTCGACTGCGGTTGGGTGCCTGGTTGGGAGAGGACGCCTGGATAACGGAGTACCAGCCGGGGCAGGTTGGGTGCCTCGGCGGCGGCTCCGGCCCTCCCGGGCCGATACACGGGATCGAAGCCCCTGGATGCGTGGCCGAGTTTCGAACTCTGGACCGGGCGCGGCAATCACCGCCAGAGCCATCACCTGTTGTGCTGATGACGAGTCTTTGTCTGTAGGTCTCGAAAAGGTTCCCACGGCCGGCCAGCCCGGCGGGGAGGGTGAATGGGCTCTCGGCTGGGGAGCCATAGGTTGGGTACGGCAGGCGAGGTAACCAGCACTGCCGCATCTGTTTTGCCTGCTCTCCCGAACCCCGCTGGAAGATGCGGGGTGGGTGTGGGTGTGGAGAACGACAACTCGGAACGGGAAGGCACGCGGCGGCCGGGGGTGGGCGTATCGGGCCGGAACCGTGCT
>NZ_JBSFNO010000048.1:0-63192 GCF_053981095.1 Nocardia sp. NPDC003693 | reverse complement strand
TCTCGGGGGCAGCGTCTCGCGAACCCGGCACAACGGCTCGCGTTGACTGCCACCGAGCGCGGGTGCACGCGCCCGGGATGCGATGCGCCAGCGAGTCGCTCGGCCGTGCACCACATCAGGGAATGGGCCGATGGCGGCGAAACGGACATCGAGAACCTGACCTTCGCGTGCGATGCCTGCCACGCCCAAGTCAACACCGGCCCGAACGGGTGGGAAACCGTTGTCATGGGCGAGGGTTCGGAGAATCCGGGCAAAACCGGATGGATCCCACCACCACATATCGACCCGGCTCGGAGACCGCGTGTGAATTTCCGTCATCATCCCCAGTTTCCGGGTATCCCCGCGCGATGGCGCTGTTAACCACCCACCGCGTCTCGACTCGTCACGCGCCGTATTCCACTCTGCCTCTTCGGCTTTCCCATGCCGAAGGGGCTCTTCGCGCGCACAAGCCCTGGCCCGGCCTTGCCACCCGTGCAGCGGGTGCGTCCACACGCATCAGTGTTCACGCCCGTGGCCGACGTAGCCCGAACCCGCACTCACCCTCCGGCTTCCAGCTGGGTTCGGGAGAGCAGGCAAAACAGATGCGACCGTGCTGGTTACCTCGCCTGCCGTACCCGACCTTCGGCTCCCCAGCCGAGAGCGCCCTCGCCCTTCCAGCCGGGTCGACTGGCCGTGGGAACCTTCTCGAGACCTACAGACAAAGACTCGTCCTCAGCACAATGAGGGTGATGCCTATGGCGGTGATTGCCGCACCCGGCCCGGGTTCGAAATTCGGCCACGCATCCGAGGGCTTCGATCCCGTTGATCGGCCCGGGAGGGCCGGAACCGCCGCCGAGGCACCCAACCTGGCCCGGCTGGTACTCCGTTATCCAGGCGTCCTTTCCCAACCAGGCACCCAACCGCAGCTGAGGCACCCAGCGTGCCCCAGCTGGTACTCCGTTATCCAGGCGTCCTTCCCCCGGTAGGGCACCCAACCGCCGTCGAGTCTCCCGACGTGCCCCCGCCGGTACTCCGCTATCCAGGCTGCTCTCCTGCGCCAGGGCACCCAACCACCACCGCGGCTCTCGAAGTACCCCGCTGATACTGCGATACATATCGCGGCACGACGGCAATGAAAGCGGAAATAGCAATGCCAACCTCACCCTCGCCGGGTGAGGTCGGAACCGGCATAGACCTCGACAATCGACCCCGCCCCAATCGAATGCTCGACACGAGGAGTTGGCATGGCGTTGGACTACGAGGACCGCACCGACTTCGAGAACGCCGATCGCGGGTTCATCGCCACATTGAGTCCGATGACCATTCGCGACGCCGACGGCACGATCGTGTTCGACACCTCCGGATACGCGTTTCTCGACGGGCCGTGCCCGGACACGGTGAATCCCAGCCTGTTCCGTCAGGCCCAGCTCAACGTCAAGAACGGGCTCTTCCAGGTCGTGGACGGCATCTACCAGATCCGCGGTTTCGATATCTCGAACATGACCATCGTCGAGGGCGATACCGGTGTCATCATCATCGACCCGCTCATCTCGACCGAATGCGCCGCCGCCGGGCTGGCTCTCTACCGCGAGCACCGGGGGGACCGCCCGGTCACCGGCGTCATCTACACCCATTCGCACGGCGACCACTTCGGCGGCGTCGCCGGCGTGCTCCCCGACGGGCCGGGTGAGGTGCCGATTCTGGCCCCGGCGGGGTTCATGGCCGAGGCCGTCGCGGAGAACGTGTACGCGGGCACCGCCATGACCCGCCGCGCGAGCTACATGTACGCCATCGGCCTGACACCGGCACCCGACGGGCAGATGAGCACCGGCCTCGGCATCCAGACCTCCACCGGGACGTTCAGCCTGTACCCGCCCACGACCGACATCACCGCGACTGGGCAGCGCGAGACGGTGGATGGCGTACCGATCGTGTTCCAGATGACCCCGGGCACCGAGGCGCCCGCGGAGATGAACTTCCACTTCCCGAATCACCGCGCGGTCTGCCTGGCCGAGAACGCCACCCACAATCTGCACAATCTGCTCACCCTGCGCGGCGCGCTGGTGCGCGATGCCCGCGTGTGGTCGCACTACATCGACGAGGCCATCGATATGTTCGCCGCCGATTCCGATGTCGCCTTCGCCTCACACCACTGGCCCACCTGGGGTACCGACAGCCTCATCGAATTCCTCAGCGTGCAACGCGATCTCTACTGCTACCTGCACGATCAGACCCTCCGCATGCTCAATCAGGGCCTGACCGGCACCGAGATCGCCGAGCAGATCGAGCTCTCGCCCGGCCTCGACGACGCCTGGAGTGCGCGCGGCTACTACGGATCGGTGAGCCACAACGTCAAAGCCATCTACCAGCGCTATCTCGGCTGGTTCGACGGGCACCCCAGCTCGCTCTGGCAGCATCCGCCCGAGGCCGCCGCGGCCCGCTATGTGCGAGCGTTCGGCGGTGTCGACGCGGTCATCGGCAAGGCCGCCGAATTCACCGGCGAGGGCGATCTGCGTTTCGCCGCCGAGCTGCTCAAGCACGCGGTTTTCGCCGAGCCGGACAGCTCCGAGGCAAAGAACGCGCTCGCCGAGGTCTACACCCGGCTCGGATACGGCGCCGAGAACGCTACCTGGCGCGGCTTCTACCTGATGGGCGCCAAGGAACTTCGCGAGGGCGTCTACCCCACCGCCCTCAGCCTGGCCGGCGGTATGGCCGCCGCCCTGTCCATCGAGCAGCTCTTCGACACCGTCGCCATTCGCGTCAACGGTCCCCGCGCCGCGGCCGAATCATTCGTGATCGACTGGCATTTCACCGATCTCGACACCACGATGCGGCTGACGCTGTCCAACGGAGCGTTGATCCGCACCCTCGACCCGCGCCGCAAGACCGACGTCGATCTCACCCTCACCCTCACCAAGCCGCAGCTCATCGCACTGCTGGGCGGTCAGGGACCGGAGGGGGTGAACCACACCGGCGATATGGCTGTCCTGCAACGTCTTCTCGCACTGCTCGACGCACCCGACCCGAATTTCGCCATCGTCACCCCCTGACCCGGAGGCGTTCTCGGATAGTCGCCGAGATGTCATCGGCCCGCTGTACGGTCTGGGTGTATTGATACGAAACACGCGCCCGACGCCGCTCCCTAGTCGGCAAGGGCGTACGTGCCGAACCGAGTTCGGCACCGCCGCAAAGGACTCGATCCATGGGCTATCCGGGATACCCACCCAACCCGCAGCAGCAGTGGGGCGCGCCCCAGCAACCGGTCAAGCCGTCGCTGTGGTGGATTGTGCCCGGCATCGTGGCGATCGTCGCGGGCATCGCGGGCGCCGCGATCTTCGGGTTCAGCTCGCTGTTCTCGGCGCTGGGCGAGGTCGATGACTATCAGCGCGTGAAGAGCCCGGGGTCGGGTGAGGTGAGCTTGGCCGCCGACACCGATTACACGGTCTACCTCGAGTACTCCGGCGCGTCGGAGCAGGGGCCCGCCGGTGATGTCACGGTCTGGCTCACCGACCCCTCAGGGGAAGCCGTTGACCTGAAGAATGTTTCGGTGACGTCGACCTATCAGATCAATGCCCGCGAGGGTCGTGCCGGGTTCTCGTTCCACACCGATCAGTCCGGAACCTACGAGCTGAGGTCCGAGAGCACCACCCGCCTGACCCTCGCGGTCGGCGAAGGGTCGTCCTCTGCGGCGTTCGGGACGATCGGGATCGCACTGGCGATCGCGGCGATCGGATTCATCGTCGGCCTCGCGATCATCCTGACGGTGGTCATCCGCCGGGGCCGCAATCGCACGCCGTTCGGGTATCCGCGCGGGTGAGCAAGGCAGGAACCTGACGCGACGATTCGCCGGCGCCGAGCAACCCGGTTGCCCGACGCCGGCGGACTATCAGCGCCCGGATCCGCTTTCGATGAACTCGCGGATGAAGCAGAGCGGGCAGATGGGATCGAACGGGGCGTAGCTCCGAGTCGCCACTTCCGTGGGTGTTTCCACCGCCGGTCCGCTCGGTGCGGCTGTAGCGAGCGCCGGTTGCAGCGCGACCGCGAGGGCGAACGAGCCGCCGACGATGACATTCAGCACGGGACGGTACATTAGTTCCTCCTTGTTGCTGCGATGAGTTGCGAACGTATCAAGGACCGGGCGGGGCGGTCATGCCCCCAAAACCCTGCGCAGCGCGTGGGTCTCGACGGCCGAGCCACCACCGGACGGCACGGTGAAGCCGCCGGACGCTACCGGGAAAGTCCGCCACACCCGTCCGCGATTCCTAGGCGGACCAGGCGCTGATCCGCACGATCGTCTCGGTCGGGGTTCCCGCGACGAGCACATTGCCGCGAAAACCGGTACTGCCCCGCCCGGTCAGCTCGCTCAGCACCAGCTGCGGCGGGTTCGCGCAGTCGATGTCCGAGGCCAGCTCGAGCAGATTCCGGGCCGTGAGATCCGCGCAGGTGATCGGCTGGGCGGGAGGCTGATCCACCGTATGAGGAGGGCGGGCGCGGAAGAGAGTGGGGTACCGGTCGAATTCGGTGGGCGGGCCGGTGAACGCGCCGTTGAACACACAGCTCTTGACGTCCGCTCCGCCCTCGCAGGTGGAGGTCATCGACACCAGCCGCCAGTTGTCCGGGATGTGGATGTGGAACTCCCTGGACAGTTTGTCCCGGGCGTCCCCGTCGGACAGGTTCGATTTCACGACTTCGGGGACGATGAGCGAGTCCGCGAGTCCCGCGAACCGCCCCCAGACCAGAACGAGCACGACCGCGAGCAAGGCGCTGACCGACAGCAGTCCCAGCGCCATGAACGCCGAGACCTTCGTACGTCTTCGAAACTTCTTCTCCACCGAACTACCTTGCCGCGCAATAGTTCCCATCCGTTCCTCCCTGCCCGAGATCCTACGCAGGGAGCGGTTCACCGGATGCCTTTCATCCCGGACACGGGCCTGGAACACACCCCGACGCAAAGGCGTATCGATCATCGAGGAACGTCACTGCTCACCGTGCGAGGCAACGCCTCGGATCCGATCCCATTCCACCGCGGTCCAGACACGCTCGGGCAACCGGGAAACCGGTTGCGGGGCAACGATCGGATTGATCCTCCGGAAAGAGGCTCGGGTCAGCGGTAGAGCGGGTTCCATAGCCCGATCCTAGGCCGCAGCGGCTAGGGTGCAAGCGTGACGCTGGGAGGTAGCTGATGGCGGGTGGTGACGGGCATGCGCAGGAGCTGCGGCCCTACGTGCTGTTGCTGGCGCGACTGGTGCTGGGCGTGAACTTCGTGCTCTCGGGCACCTCCGCGCTGGCGGGGTGGCCCAACGCGAGCCCGCAGGCGACGCCCGGCGAATGGCCGTACTGGTGGGCGGGGCTGTTCGAAGTGGTGGTCGGGGTGCTGCTGATCCTGGGGATCTACACCTTCATCGCCGGGCTGTTCGGGGCCGGAATGATGGCCTACGCCTACATTTTCGTGCACGCGGCGGGGAGCCCGGACCGCTGGTGGGACGCGTACGGCAACGGCGGGCAGGCGGCCTCGGCGTTCGGGGTCGGGTTGCTGCTGATCGCCTTCTTCGGGCCCGGCGCCGCAGCCCTCGCGGCCGGCGCGAAACGCCCGGTGCGCCGCTGACCGAATTCAGCGGTGCGCGGCGGGTTCCACCCAGCGGCGCAGGGCGTCGATGGTGCTCTCCGGCGAGGTGTTGAAGCACAGGCGGGTTCCCGGCGAGACCTCGATGATCGCGTTCACCAGGCGCTCGAACAGCACGGTGTGCTCGGCCGCCATCCGCACCCCCGCGCCGATCATCGCGGCCCGGAAATCACCCCGGGACAGGCACTCCCGCAGCTGCGTCTCGGCCGCGTCGGGGTCGGCCGGCAGCAGGCACGAGACGAGGTCGAAGCCGGCGTCGCGCAGTGCGGCCTCACCGGCGGCGATCCGGGAGGTCAGTGTGGCCTCGTCCAGCCCGGGGTAGCGGCTGTAGTCGACCGCGCCGGGATGCAATCCGATCGACAGCACCGTGGCACTCGAATCGTGTTCCGCCATGGGGTGATTCTCCGTTTCTCCGCGAGAACTCGAACCTACCCGCGCCGTCACCGTCCCGCCCGCGTCAGCTGCTCGACGATGATGCGGGCGAAGTTCGCCTCGCCCAGGCCGGTCGGGTGCAGCGGCACCAGACCGTCCTGGGGACGGCGGGCGACGATGCCGTTGACCCAGTTCTCGAGGGTGTCGCAGCCGTCGTGGCCCGCGCCGGGACCGATGAAGTCGACGAACTCCGCCTGGTGTTCGGCGGCCAGGGTCTGGGTGAGAGCGGCCATCCGGTCGATGAGGTCCTGCAGGTAGGTGGCGTCGCGGGGCCAGACCGGCTGGTTGGCGCAGCCGCCGTCGCGGGTGTAGAGGGCGTAGCTGGTGATCAGGACGCGGGCCTTCGGGGATCGGGCGTGGATGGCGTCCAGGACAGCGGCGATCTTGGGGCCGGTCGCGTCGATCGCCTGGGCGCCGCGATCGACGCCGTCCGCGGTCAGCCGGTCACGACACGACGTGCCATCGGGTTCGGGGTTGTTGTTGACGCACTGGTTGGCGATGGTGAGCAGCCCCGCGTCGTTGCCGCCGATGGTGAGGGTGACCAGCGTGGTGTCCGGGGTCAGGGCGTCGAGCTGGATCGGGACCGTCGCCTCGGGTGACCGGCCGGTCTGCGGGGTGGTCAGGATGTTCTCGGTGCGCGCGCCGCTGCAGGTCACGTCGCGAAACTCCTTGACACCCAGTTGTTTCGCGACCAGCTGTGGGTAGTTGACCGCGGAGCGGAAACAGGGGTCACCCATGCTCGGCGGCGAGATCCCCGGGCCGGCGGCGAACGAGTCGCCCAGCGCCACGTACTCCCCCAGCAACGCGCTGTCCACCGCCGGTTCCCCGGCCGGCGCCGGTTCGGACGAGCAGCCCGCCACCAGCGTCGCACCGGCCACCAGCCCGGCGACGACGGCGTGTGCACGAGCGCGCGTGGAAGAGGGCCACATGCCGACCACCCTAACCGGGCGAATCACCAGCCCGCCGCACGCCGACCGGAGTTCCGGCGGATCCGGCCGACGGCTGAATCAGACCGCGCGGATCGGGTATCGCCGACCCGTGACCTTCGACTTGACGCCCACCGCCGCGCAACAGGATCTCGTGCGCCGGGTCCGGGACTTCACGCGCGACTGCGTGCGGCCCGCGGCCGCGCACTACGACCGGGCACAGGAGTTCCCCTGGCCGATACTGCAGGAAGCGGCCGAGCGGGGGTTCTACAGTCCGCTGTTCTACCGCGATCTGATAGGCGATCCCAGCGGGTTGTCGCTGCCCATGTTCATGGAGGAGCTCTTCTGGGGTTGCGCCGGAATCGGATTGGCGATCGTCATGCCCGCGCTGGCGCTGTCCGCGATCGGTCAGGCCGCCACGCCCGAGCAGATGTTGCGCTGGGCGCCGGAATGTTTCGGCACACCGGGCGATCTGAAGCTGGCCGCGCTGGCGATCTCGGAACCCGAGGGCGGCAGCGACGTGCGGAATCTGCGCACGCGTGCGGTGCGCGACGGCGACGACTGGGTGATCGACGGGCACAAGATGTGGATCGGCAACGGGGGCATCGCCGATGTGCACGTGGTGAACGCGGTGGTCGACGAGCGACTCGGGCATCGCGGCCAGGCGCTGTTCGTGGTGCCGGGCGGGACGCCGGGGCTGGAGCTGGTGCGCAAGCTGGACAAACTGGGATGCCGGGCCTCGCACACCGCGGAACTGCGGTTCGACCGGGTTCGGGTGCCCGGCGATCACCTGCTCGGCGGATCGGACAAACTCGAGCACAAGCTCGCCAAGGCGCACGCGGCTGCCGCCGAGGGCGGGCGAACCGGCTCGGCGACGCTGGGCACCTTCAACCAGACCCGCCCGATGGTCGCCGCGCAGGCGCTCGGAATCGCCAGGGCGGCGCTGGAATACATGACCGAGTACGCCAACGGCCGGGAGGCGTTCGGCGCCCCGATCATCCAGCACCAGGGCATCGCCTTCCCGATCGCCGATCTGGCCACGCGCATCGACGCCGCGCGGCTGCTGACCTGGCGGGCGGCCTGGATGGCGGCCAACGGGGTGCCGTTCGAACGCGGCGAGGGGTCGATGGCGAAACTGGCGGCCAGTGAGGTCGCGGTGGCCACGACCGAGCGCGCGATCCAGACCCTGGGCGGCTGGGGTTACATCACCGACCATCCGGTGGAGAAGTGGTATCGAGACGCGAAGCTGTACACCATCTTCGAGGGCACCAGCGAGATCCAGCGCATGGTGATCTCCACGGCCCTGGGCGCGGCCGAGGGCAAACCGCCGCTGCACGTCGAGCTCGAGCCCTCGGGCGGGTCGCTGAATCGCATGTTCGGCCGCGGCACCGAGATGCGGACCCGGGCGGCGTCCGCGGCGCTGGCGATGAAGGACCGCATGCCCCGGCCCGTCGTGACGGCGGCGATGCGTCTGCTGCGCCCGCCGCGCTGAGGGCCGGGTCAGCGGTTGGACGGGGGCCCGAACAGGTCCCGCACCGCCACCGGCGTCCGCGCCTCCGGGGTCGTGAGGTCGAAGTACTCCGCGGGGGTCACCCCGTGCAGGGACGCCACCGCCGCCGCGGGGATCGACTCGATCTTCGTGTTCAGCGCGCGGACGTTGGCGTTGTAGAGACGGCGGGTGGCCGCGATGCGGTCCTCCACGTCGCTCAGCTCGGTCTGCAGGGCCAGGTAGTTGCGCACCGCACCGAGGTCGGGATACTGCTCGGCGACCGCGGACAGCCGGGACAGGGCGGTGGTCAGCGCGTTCTCGGCGGTGGCGACGCCGGCGACCTCGAGCCCGGATCCGGTTGCGGCGGCGGCGTTCACGCGCGCGGCGGTCACCGCTTCGAGGGTGTCGCGCTCGAACGCGGCGGCGCGCTCGGCCGTCGCGACCAGGTTCGGCACCAGCTCGTGGCGGCGCTGCAGCTCGACGTCGACCTGTTTCCAGGACTCGGCCACGAGGTTGCGCAGCCGGACGAAATCGTTGTACACCGCGAAGTACCACAGGACGGCGATGACCGCGACGGCGATCACCAGCAGGATGGTGACGGTGGTGCTCATGCGCTGCGTCCTTCCGGGCGCGGCCCGGCGTGCGCCGGGTCCGAATGGGTGGTGCCGTAGTCGTTCCAGACGAAACGCGGAATGCCTTCGGCGAGAACGTGCATCGCGGAGAAGACGCCGGTGATCTCGTCCGGCCGGTTGCCCAGCGTGGTGATGGCGACCAACTCGGCTCCGGCGATCTCGAACTTGGTGACGGTCACCGCGCCGCTGTGCCGCCGCGCCAGGTCGACGAGCTTGTCGATGGTGCGCGGGGTGAGCACCGCGTGCGCGAACGCCGGATCCTTGCAGTAGACGTAGAACTGCCTGTTGAAGTCCGCCGATTCGAATTCCACGCGGTCCCCGATGGTGGTGTCGATCACCGCGCCCATCGTCAGCCGGGGCAGGGCGGCGGGCAGCGCCAGGGTGAACACGTTGCGATAGTGCGTGCTGACATTGACGCGATTGTTGTGCAGCCAGGTGAGGTGGAAGAAGCTCGCCGCGTAGCCCCCGACCGTGCCCGACATGTCGTCCCGCACGCGAAAACGCCGGGCCCGCCCGATGGTGAACGGCGGGAAGTTCCAGTTCGGCACCGCCCGGTCGGACGTGCGCCGATAGTCGAACCCGTTCGCCCGCGCCCACCCCGCGGTCCAGCGCTTGCGCAGCAGTTTCACGATGATCCCCGCCGGCAGGAAGGCCAGCAGCGGCGTGAGCGGCAGCAGAATCCACGAGAGCGGCCGCCCGTGCTCCTGCCACCACCGGTATTGCACGAACACCAGCACCACGAACGTGATCAGGGACAGCACGTTGAGCGCCCGCGGCCGAGACCACACCGCCCCGCGCCCACTACGCCCGGTCACATCACCCACGATTCCCCCGCTCCCCACACCACCCGTTCCGGACGGTCGCACCGATTCTCGCAGGCGCCCGCAACGGAATTTCGGGCTCACACCCCGGCGTCGGGCACTCGCCGGGGAATAGCCGGCAACCGATCGGCATTGCACGGGGCATCGATCTTTCGTGGAGGTTGGGCAGTGTCCGAGGTCAAGGTGGTTCGGGGGGACGAGCGGGGGCGGTGGCGGAACGAGTGGCTCGAGTCACGGCAGTCGTTTCCCGCGACCGGCAACTTCGACCACGCGCGGTACGCGCACGGGATGCTGCTGATCCACAACGAGGACCTCGTCGACGCCGGGGAGGGCTTCGACACCCATCAGCACCGGGACACCGAGATCATCACCTGGGTGCTGGAAGGCACCGTCGTACACCAGGATTCGCAGGGCAACTCGGGGTTGATCCACCCGGGGCTGGCGCAGCGGATGAGCGCGGGGACCGGAATTCTGCACTCGGAGAAGAACGGCGCTACCCGCGCCGAGCGCGAGCGGCTGCACGTCGTGCAGATGTGGGTGCCGCCCGATACGCCGGGGGCCGCGCCCGGGTACCAGGAGATGGACATCGGTGATGCGCTGCGGCGCAACGAATTGCTGACCGTCGCCTCGGGTATGGCGCGCTACCGCGATGACACGGCCGTCACGCTCGGCAATCGATTCGCCGCCTTCCATGCCGCGCGGCTGGACGCCGGGTCGGAGATCCAGGTCCCCGATGCCCCCTACGGGCACGTGTTCGTCGCGCGCGGGAGCGTCGAGTTCGAAGGGTCCGGCGTGCTCGAACAGGGTGATGCGGTGCGGCTCACCGCGACCGGCGGCCACCGCGTCCGCGCGCGCACCGACGCCGAGATCCTGATCTGGGAAATGCACGCGGTCGCCGTCTGATTCGCGATCGGCGGCCGCGACATCCCCCGAGCCTCCGCGATTTCGCTGGGCGCATGCGTACATTCGTGGGGATCGCGATCCGGCCGGGGGTCTCGTCCGCCCTTCGACCGACGCACGCCGCCAGTCGCCGAGGAGCCCTCCGATGCTGCCCGTGATCTACTCGATGAGCGTGTCCCTGGACGGTGTCACCGCCGGTCCGCACGACGACATCCGCTGGACCGCACCCGATCCCGAGCTCACGCGCTTCCGCGACGACCAGACACGGCAGGTGTGCGCGCACGTGTGCGGCCGCAGGATGTACGAGCGGATGCGGGCCACTCCCGCCCGGCCGGTTCCCACCGTGGTGTTCTCCCGCACGCTGAACACGGTGCGCGGCAACGCCCGGCTGGCCACCGCGGATCTGGCCACCGAACTGAACCGGCTCTGCGACGGCCCCGGTGAGGGTGTGGTCGCCCTCGGCGGCGCGCAGTTGTCCGCCGCCGCGGTCACCGCGGATCTGATCGACGAGTACCGCCTGTTCGTGTGCCCGGTGACCGTCGGCGCCGGCGCCTCGAACTTCCCCCCGCTCCCCCAGTCCCTGGATCTCCAACTGCTCGAGTCCCGGACCTTCGACTCCCACGTGGTCTACCTGCGCTATCGCCGCGTGCGCTGACCCGCTGCGGCCGCCGCCCGGTTGCCATGGGATAGCCATCGATGACGAAACATGGCTCTATCGCATGCGTCCAGCTTCGTGGAGCGCTAGCTTTACCTGCATGAGCACGCCCGAGACCGCGTCATCGGCCACAGTTGCCGGGCGGCGCCACCTGTCCTATCCGATGTTCGCGCTCGTGGTGATCGGGTACCTGGCGATCATCCAGCTCGGTGGTCTGCTGATGACCGCGCTGACCGGTGAGGACGATTTCCTGTCCACCCGCGGGGTGTTCTACGGCATGATCATCCCGCTCGGCGTCGCGCTGGTGTTCACCTACGGCGTGATCGCCTATCTCGGCTGGCTACGTCCGGTGCTGCGCGATGATCGCCCGGTTCGGTCCTGGGTGCGGGTAGTGCCGATCGTGTTCCTCGTCGCGATCGTGTTCGGCATCAACTACAGCGCCCTGTCGGACAAGGGCCTGCTGTACACGCTGGTGCTGTTGATCGCGACCCAGTTCGTCGGGTGGGGCGAGGAAGGCATGTTCCGCGGGATCGGGGTCGTGGTGTTGCGCGATCACGGACTCACCGAGGGGCGGGTCGCGCTGTGGTCGAGCATCGTGTTCGGCGCGGTCCATCTGACCAACGGAATCACCCACGGCGCGAACGCGATCCCGCAGGCGATCATGGTCAGCCTGGCGGGCTACTTCTTCTACCTGACCCGCCGCGTCACACGCGGCAACGCCGTCAACTCGGTGCTGCACGGGCTGTTCGACTTCACGCTGCTGACCGGCACGTCGATCCTGGTCGACCAGACCTTCTATGCCGGCACGCTGCTGCCGATCCTGTTGTATCCGGTGCTGGCGATCATCCTGCTGGTCAAACGCCGCACCATCGAGCCCGCCGCCGCGCAGGCCGACTGAACCGTCAACCGATCGAGCACGGAGACGCACGTGGGAACACATCAGGCCGAGGCCGGACAGGTCTTCTCCGAACGGTATTTCGACCCGGGCGACCGCTGGGTCCCGACCGATCGCCGCTGGCTCGGCATCGACAAACGAACGATCCTGCCGGCGCTGGTCGTGCTCGCCCTGGCTTTCCTGCAGGGAGTCCTGTTGCCGCGGATCAACGACTCGATCGCGGAGACGGATGTGACCGTCGCCGGAGACGTGATCGTCGTGCAGGGGCAGGTGGGCTTCACCGCCGCCGCCGGCTGGTCCCTGGTCGCCGGGGAACGACGAGGTGACGAGCCCAGCGGGCAGGGCTACCCGCCGCAGGCGGTCCTCACCCGCGGCGGCGCCCAGTTCGTGGTGCGCACCGGCACATTCGGCGGTGATGCTCCCGCGCTGCTCGAGCAGATCGAGCGCACCGACGAACTCCTCGGCGGGGCGTTGACCGCGACCGGCGACCCGGTCGCGATCGCCACCCGATCCGGTCTGAACGGAGTCATCACCCGCTACGCGGCCACCGGGATCGACGGTGTGCTCGCCGCGTTCGTCCACGACGGCACCGGAATCGAGGTCGTCGCGATCGGCCCGGCTCAGCCGGGTGGGGACATCCTCGGCGAGGTCGCCGAGATGATCGCCGGTATCGAACCGATCGGAGCACAACGTTGACCGCCACCGGTAGAGACCTGACGCAGGACCGGTTCCTGGCCATCGAGAACTCCGGCTGGGGCCGCACTTTCACCTTCTACCAGCCGCGCAACCTCGCGTTCTGGGCGTATCTGCTGATCACCGGGTCCGGGGCGATGCTGTTCATCTCGCGCATCGCCACCAGCTACCCCGCCTACGGGCGCGCCATCGCGGTCACCGCCGCGGTGTTCACCGTGTACGGGGCGCTGTTCTGGTGGTTCGTCGCCCACATCGATCGCTACGCCCGCCAGCCCACGAAGCTGCTTGTCGCCGCGTTCTGCTGGGGCGGGTTCGCCGCCACCTGGTCCATGGCTTCCTACGCCAACACCGCGCTGATCGCCATCTACGGCAAGGTCTTCGGCCATGCGTGGGCCCAGGATTGGGGCGCCGGTCTGGCGGCGCCGTTCACCGAGGAGACGGCCAAGGGATTCGGCCTGCTGCTGTTCATCGCCCTCGCGCCGCGCCTGATCCGCACCGCCTTCGACGGGTTCATCGTCGGCGCGTTCCTCGGTCTCGGCTTCGAGATCATCGAGGACATCGCCTACGGCATGAACGCCGGCGCCTCCCAGTTCGGCGCCAACCAGGTCGACGCGTCGCTGAACACCGTCGTGCTCCGTGTGCTCACCGGCGCCACCGGGCACCTGCTCTACACCGCGCTGTTCTGCGCCGGCCTGGTGTACCTGCTGGGTCGTCCCGCCGAACCCCGCAGGATCGGGCGCGGCCTCGGTCTGATCGTGACAGCGATGCTGCTGCACGGGTTCTGGGACTCGATGGCCAACTTCGCCGGCGACAGCGCCGTCGGCGCGATCGGGTTCATCGTCGGAATCATGATCATCGCCCTGTCGATCGCCGCGGGCGTCTTCGCCGCCACCGTCCGCCGCGAACGGGACTTCCTGGCCCGGATCCTGGCGCCCGAGGTCGCCAACGGCACCCTCACCGACGCCGAAGCGGCGGCGGCGTGCGCCGACGCCAAGGGCCGCAAGCGATTCCGCAGGAACGCGCCGGACCGGACCGGACGCCGGCGCAACGCGCATCTCCTCGAGGCGATCTACGACCTCGCGGACGCGCTCGCCACCGACCACGGCGGCGAAACCCCGCGCGTGGAGTTCGCGCGCTCGGAAGTCGCCCGGATCCGTGACGGACGCCCGGTTACCGAGGCGCAGCTCCCGGTTCGTATCTGACCCCGGCGTCGATCTTCGCGGGCATTCCGTCCGCCGAGGTCATCGCCGATGCCGACCGCTGCAACGCGCCGGGCTCGCGTCGTCCCTGGCCGGCTGGTCGAGTTCGCCGGTGCGGCGCGCGGGACCGGGGCGAGGGTGAAGTAGCGGACTATCCAGTGCAGTCCGGCCCAGGTGCCGATGGTGTCACCGCCCGCCGGCTAGGCGAACAGGGCAGCGGTCAGGGCGTATCCCGCGACGGCCGCGAGCAGCCCGGCGACCACGCTGACCGTGACGTAGAGAACCGCGGAACGGAGAGCGCGCTGCTCGGTCAGCCGTACCGCCTCGTAGCTGAAGGTGCTGTAGGTGGTGAACGCGCCACAGAACCCGGTGCCCGCCAGCAGCATCCACGATTGCGCGAGGCCGGCGCCGGTGAGCGCGCCCAGCAGCAGGCAGCCCGACACGTTGACCACCAGGGTGCCGAGCGGGAACCGGCCGCCGCGCCGGGACTGGATCGTGCGGTCGAGCAGGTAGCGGCAGGGCGCGCCGAACGCGGCGCCGAGGATCACCAGCAGCGCGTCCATCAGCTCGCCTCCATTCCGAGCAGGCGCGCCGCGCGGCGGGTGAGGGCCAGTGCGCAGGCGGCGGCCGTCAGCGCGGCGGCGAGGGTGCCGACCAGGTAGGCCGCCGCGACGGCGACCGTGCCGGGATCCAGCAGCGCGCGAATGTCGTTGGCGTAGGTCGAGAACGTGGTGAAGCCGCCGAGGATCCCGACGCCCAGGAACGGACGGACCAGGGGGTGCGCGGGGCGGATCTCGGTGATCACGACCATCAGCACCCCGAGCAGGAAGCTGCCCACGACGTTGATGACGAACACCGCCCACGGGAACCCGCCCACGGGGGTCGGCCAGGCGAGGGTGAGCCCGTAGCGGCCGAGCGCGCCGAGCGCGCCCCCGGCGGCGATGGCGGCGAGCACACTCGCCTGCGCCGCACCGGGTTCGGGCCGGCGACGGGTGTCGTCCGCGCCGAGATCGGGGTCGATGGGCAACGGTTCGTCGGGCACGAGTTCTCCTACTCCATGGCCGCGCGCACGCGGATGTGGGGTAGGGACCGTTGTCGGAAATTCCGCGGTTGTTCCGAATCCAGGTCCGGAGCGGCGAGCCCCACCGCCGCGCTTCGGATCCTAGACCGGACGACCGCGCCGGATGTGCGGGGCCACGCCGGTTCCGCTGCCCGGCGTTCGGAAGTCGCGTACCTGACCGGCGTTCGGGACTCGCGTCCCCGGTACCGGCGTTCACAACTCGTGTCCCTCCGACCTGCGTTCGGGAGTCGCGACGGTGTCGGAGGCGGGTTCTAGGATGGCCGGGGGCTCGGGACGATGGGCGCCCGCGAGATCGATGAGGAGCCGGTTGTGTCGGACACGTTCGTGGTTGCCGCGCGAATTCCCATGGGGCGGGAAGCTTTCGAGAAGTGGCTCGAGACGCCCGCGCCGGAGCCGGGGGTGATCGAGAACCCGGGCGCGATGTTCGACGGGCGGTTCTGGGACGGCAAAGCGGCCGACTGGGGGCAGGCGGAGGTGGGGGTCACGCCCCGGGAGTACCTCGCGGACTGTTTCGGGGAGGACACCGGCGGGCTGACCTACGTGCTCACCTATCGGGAGGGCGCGCTCGAGGCGTACCTCATGCACTTCGGCTTCTGCGAGTCGAACATCTACACCGCGCTGCTGATGCTCGCCGCCGCCGGCCGGGCGAGCACCGCCCGCAGCACCGTCCTGTTCTGGGCCGAGACCAGCGGATCGATGTTCGCCGCGGACTCGAACGGCTGGCTGGCGACGCTGTCGGTGGGCGCCGACGGCGCGCGGTTCGCGCCCGGCCTCGACCTCACGGCGACGATCGCGGACCTGCGGGTCGCCGAGGCGAGCTACTTCGATCTGCTCACGCGGCTCGCGGGGGCCGAGGAATCGGACGGTGCGACGGGCTTCGGCGCGATCGGCCGCGACCCGCGCTACGTGGACGCCGCCGTCCTGACCCGGGACTGAGCCGCGCGTGTCCCTGCATGTCATCGAGGACCTGGTCGAACAGTCGATCCGGTTGCTGCACAGCGCGTCCGCGGCCGGTGACCCGAGCGTCCGGGCGCGGATCGCGGCGCTGTACCGCTTCCAGGGCGACTACGACTGCTCCTTCACCCATTTCCGGCTGATGGAGATCCTGCTCGAGCGCGGGTACACCCACCGCTTCGAGCTGCGCCGGCATCCCGAATACAGCACCCGGGCAGCGTATTTCGACGGCCTGACCGACTTCACCGCGCTCGCGGAGATCGGCGACGAGGAAGATCCCGCCGGCTGGCTCGAACAGGGTTACATCGACCCGCCCCACCTGTATTGCGACGCCGGAACCGCGCTGTGGCACACCATGATCGAGGCCGGGCACATCGGCGGTCCCGCCGCCGAACCACTCGGCCCGGCGCCGCTGGCCGCGACGGTCCACGAGGTCGCCCGCGCCGCCGAACGCGCCGGGGACATCGACACCATCGCCCTGTGGCACGCGTTCGGGTGGAACGTCCTGGCCGAGGACGCCTGGATCCATCACCCCGCCGACGATCCCGCGCTGGCGGCGATTCGCGATATCGCGGTGCGCACCGGCGCGCTGACCCATGAGCTGCCGAGCGGATACCGCCCGCCGCCGGTGTATTACGAGGACGATCCCATCGACGCCTGGTGGTTCGGCGACGATACAGAATCGCCCTGAGCCAAAGCATGTTCCGCGCGCCCGCTCGAGCCGAAGATCAGGGTTCCAGCCGGGGGCGAAAGCGAGGCAGACGTGTACGACATCCGACGTCTCATCCTGTTGCGTGACCTCGCCGAACACACCACGATGACGGCGGTCTCGGAACTGCACGGCATCACGACCTCGGCGGTGTCGCAGCAGTTGCGCATCCTGGAGGAGGAGGTCGGGACGGTCCTGACCCGCCGCGAGGGCCGGGTACTGCGCCTGACCCCGGCCGGGCGGGTGCTGGTCGATCACACCTCGCGGGTGCTGGCCGCACTGGAGGAGGCGGAGAGCGCGGTGGCGGCCACCGCCGAGCAGATCAGCGGGGTGCTCACCCTCGCGACCTTCCGGACCGCCCAGGTCGGTCTCGCCCTGCCGGTGGTGGTGCAGATGCGCGAGGCGTATCCGCGCCTGCGCATCCGCGTGGTGGATCTGATGCCGGTGGACTCGGTGCCCGCGGTGCGCCAGCAGGAGGTGGATCTGGCGATCACCTACTCGTATTCCTTCCGCACCCGCGACCTGCCGTTGGGTATGGCCTCGGAGTTCCTGTTCAGCGACCCCCTGGTCCTGCTTGCCCCGGAAGCGTTGCGCGAGCGCGTGAGTCAGCACGGGCTGGCCGCGGTGCGGGACGCGGATTGGATCACCGCCCGCGACGGCGCGCCCTCGATCGCGTCGGTGCTCTACGCCTGCCGGGAATCGGGCTTCGCGCCGCGGATCGAACATCGCAGCGCCAGTTTCGAAGCCATGGCCGAGATGGTGGAGTACGGGCTCGGGGTGACCATCGTGCCGCAGATGTCGGTGGCCCCCGAACACCATCACCTCATCGCCTGCCCGGTGGCCGGGGGCAGCCGGCAGGTCGGGGTGACCTACCGGCGTGCCTCCCTCGAACGCCCGGCGGTGGCGGCGGCCATTCACGCGTTGCGCGCGATCGCCCAGCCGTTGCAACTGGCCGGCTGAGCGATCGCGCGCCGGGCCCGGCCACGAATCAGACCGTGCGGCGCAGCGCCGGGTCGGCCAGCGCGGGCGGGATCGCACCGCTGTCCCGCTCGTGGAAAAGCGTTCCCGGCGGCACGATCTCGTCGATACGGTCCAGGATGTCGTCGCCGAGCACGACGTCGGCCGCCTTCAGATACGCGGTCAGGTGCGCCTCGGTGCGGGGTCCGATGATCGCGGAGGTGACGTCGGGGTGCGCCAGGACGAACCCGATGGAGAGGTCGATGAGCGAGAGCCCCGACTCCTCGGCCAGCACCGACAGCGCTTCGGCGGCAGCCAGTTTGGCGGCGTTGTGGGCCGAGGCGATGTCGAACCGGCCGGGAATCAGGTCCGCGCGGAAGGATTCGGGCTGCTCGGCGCCCACCCGGTAGTTGCCCGAGAGCCAGCCCGCGGCCAGCGGACCGAAGGTGATGACCCCCAGACCGTATTCGCGGGCGATGGGCAGGGTCTCGCGCTCGATGCCGCGCACCAGCGGCGAGTACGGAACCTGTTCGGTGGCGGGGCGATTGAGTTTGCGGCGGTCGGCCACCCACTGCGCCTCGATCAGTTCCCCGGGGGAGAACACCGAGGTGCCGTAGTACCGGATCTTGCCCGCGCGCACCAGATCGTCGAGCGCGCCGACCGTTTCCTCGATCGCGGTCACCGTTTCGGGCCGGTGCACCTGGTACAGGTCCAGGTGATCGACCTCGAGCCGGCGCAGCGAATCCTCCACCGCGCGCACGATCCACCGGCGTGAATTGCCGCGGTGGGTGAGGTCGTCGTCGACCACGCCGTGGAACTTGCTGGCCAGCACGACCCGGTCGCGGCGCCCGCGCAGCGCCTTGCCGACGATGATCTCCGACTCCCCGCGCGAGTAGGTGTCGGCGGTGTCGATGGTGTTGATCCCGGCGTCCAGCGCCCGGTGGATCAGGGCGATCGATTCCTCGTGGGTGGTCTTGGCGCGGGCGCCGAAGTTCATGGCGCCCAGCGTGAACGGGCTCACGCGCATGCCGGTGCGGCCCAGGGTGCGCAGGTCGGAAAGGCTCATCGGACGGCTCCTGACAGGGTGCGGCGGCGGGTGCGGGAATCGGTCAGTGAGGGCGGCAGATAGCCCTCGTCGGCGGGGCTGATGGTGACCCCGGGTGCGACGATCTCGTCGATGCGGTCCAGCACGTCGGCGCCGAGCCGCACGGTCACCGCGTCGAGCTGGGTCTCGAGCTGGTCCAGGGTGCGCGGGCCGATGAGCACGCTGCTGACCGCGGGGTGCTGCAGCACGAACGCGAGCGCGAGCTGCACGAGCGTGAGCCCGGCCTCGTCGGCGAGTACGGCGAGCTGCTCGGCCGCGGCCCGCTTGCGCTGGTTGGCGGCCAGCGCCGGATCGTGCCGGTGCGGCTGCCGGGTCAGGCGGCTGGAGTCGGCCGCCTCCGCGCCCGGCCGGTACCGGCCCGAGAGCCAGCCGCCCGCCAGCGGACTCCAGGTCAGCACGCCCAGACCGTATTTCGCGGCGATCGGCAGCGTGGCGCGTTCGGCGCCGCGGGCCAGGATCGAGTACGGCGGCTGTTCGGTGACCGGCCGCTGCAGGTCGCGGTCCTCGGCCACCCACTGCGCGGTGACCAGCTGATGGGGTTCGAAGGTGGTGGTGCCGTAGTACCGGATCTTGCCCGCGGCGACCAGGTCGTGCAGTGCGCGCAGCGTTTCCTCCAGCGGCACATCGGGATCGGGCCGGTGCACCTGGTACAGGTCGAGGTGGTCGGTGTTCAGCCTGCGCAGGCTGTCCTCGACCGCGCGGATGATCCAGCGCCGGGAGTTGCCCCGGCTGTTCGGATCGTCCCCGATCTGGCCATGGAACTTGCTCGCCAGGAACACCTCGTCGCGCCTGCCCGCCAGGGCCTTGCCGACGATGGTCTCGTTCTCGCCCTGGGAGTACACGTCGGCGGTGTCGACGACGGTGATGCCGGCCTCGAGGGCCCGGTGCACGATGCGCACGGCGTCATCGTGGTCCCGGTTGGCCCAGGCACCGAAGTTCATGGCGCCCAGCGCGAGTGGGCTGACCAGCACGCCGGTGCGGCCGAGATAGCGCAGTGTCATGGGGTGATTCACTTTCTGCCGGTGTCCGGCGCGACGGGTGCGGACCGGGCGATGGCCGCCCGGCCCAGACCGGTGATGACGAGATCGCTCTGCGGGGAATGGATGCGCCCGACCATGGCGTCGCGATGATGGCGTTCGAGCGGATGCCGCCGATCGAGTCCGGGATTGCCGGTGAGGTCGAGCGCGGACTCGGTGACCCGGATCGCGGTGGTGGTCGCCACGTGCTTGGCCAGGCCGGGCAGCGGGGTGGCGTCGTCGTCCGCGAGCTCGGCGACGGCGCGGCGCAGCAGGGCGCGACTGGTCAGGACGGCGGCCTCGATCTCCCCGACGCGGTCGTGGAAGCGGGGCACGGTGGCCAGGGACGCGCCGAGGGCGGTCGGGACGCGGGTGTGCAGGTACCCGGTGAGCCAGTCGCGGGCGGCGATGGCGACCCCGGTGTAGTTGGCCGCCAGCAGCAGTGGGAGCGCCTGGCGTCCGGGGCGCGGCCCGGGCGCGCCGGGCGTGCGCAGTTCGAGCAATCGGCTGTTCGGCGCCACGGTGCCGTCGAAGACCACCGACTGGGTGTCCGAGGCGCGCAGTCCCAGATGATTCCAGGTGGGTTCGATACGCCAGTCGGCGGCGCCGCGGTCGAGCAGGAACGTCGCGATCCGGGGCTCGGGTTCGGCGGTGGTCGCGGTGACGGTGAACCAGGTGAGTCCGGAAACCCCTGTCGCGTACGCCTTCTCACCGTCGATGCGCCAGTCGCCCGAGGGCAGGCGGGTGGCGGTGGTCGCGGGCACACCGCCGCGGGCCAGGCTGCCCAGCTCGCGTTCGACCGCGAAGCCGTTGAACAGCGCGCCGTCGGTCGCGGCCGAGCGCAGCACCGCCTCCTTGAGTTCGGCGGGCCACGGACAGTCCTCGCGAACGAGAGCCAGGTGGTTGACGAAGTTCCACTGCAGGATGAGCCCGACAGAGGGATCGGCCGCGCCGATGCGCTCGATCACCTCGACCGCTTCGGCCAGACCCGCTCCCCTGCCGCCGTATTCGACGGGGACGGTCAGTCCCGGCACGCCGGCCTCGCGCAGCGCGGCGAACGAATCGGCCGGGAACACCGCCGCGCGGTCGTAGCGTTCGGCGTTCCCGGCGACGATCGCCAGGGCCGCGGCGAAGTCGTCCTCGTCCAATCCGGTGGCGGGGGTTGTTCTTTCGGCTACCGCGGTCATGGCGGGTCACCTTCCTTCTCGTAGTGGGGTATCAGGCCCGGACCAGCTGCGGCACGAGAGCGCCGGGCACCGCGGCGAGCAGCTCGCGGGTGTAGTCGGCGCGCGGATCGGTGAACACGTCCGCGACCGTGCCGGTTTCGACGACGCGGCCCGCACGCAGGACCGTCACCTCGTCGGCGATGAGCCGGACCACCCCCAGGTCGTGGGTGATGAACAGGTAGGTCAGGCCCTGTTCGTGCTGGAGATCGACCAGCAGTTGCAGGATCTGGGCCTGGACCGAGACGTCCAGGGCCGAGACCGCTTCGTCGAGCACGAGGATGCGCGGCGAGGCGGCCAGTGCGCGGGCGATCGCCACGCGCTGGCGTTGCCCGCCCGACAGCTCGGCGGGCTTGCGCTCGAGGAACTTTCGGTCCAGGGCCACCGCGTCGAGCAGTTCGCGCACCCGCCGTTTGCGATCGCCGCCCCCGGCCAGCCCGAGCGCCGAGAGCGGTTCGGCGATGATCTGCCCGACGTCGAAGCGTGGATCCAGCGACGAGTACGGGTTCTGGTGCACGAACTGGATCCGGGTGCGCACCGGGCGGAATCGGCGCCGGGACAGCCCGGTGACGCGCTGATCCTCGATCCAGACGTCGCCGGAGTCGGCGGTGGTGAATCCGACCGCGATCCGGGCGACGGTGGATTTGCCCGCACCCGACTCACCGACCAGGGCGTGGGTGGTGCCCGCGGTGACGTCGATGGAGACGTCTCGGACCGCGGGCACCCCGGCGAAGGATCTGTTCAGCGCACTCAGGCGCAGGATCGCCCTCGGCGACTCCTGTTCGGCGGCAAGCGCTGTCGCCGCGGGCCGGGCAGGAGCGAGCCGGGTCGTGTGCGCGGAGGGGGCCGCGTCGATGAGCCGGCGGGTGTACTCCTCGCGCGGATCGGACAGGATCTCCGCGGTCGGTCCCTGCTCCACGACGCGCCCGTCCCGCATGACGATCAGCCGGTCCGATCGCTCCGCGGCGACCCCGAGGTCGTGGGTGATGAGCAGGACGCCCAACCCGAGGCTGACCCGCAGTTCGGCCAGCCGGTCCAGGATGACCTTCTGTACGGTCACGTCCAGCGCCGAGGTCGGTTCGTCGGCGACCAGCAGCGCCGGATCGCTGGCCAGCGCGATGGCGATCAGCACACGCTGTTTCATCCCGCCGGACAGTTCGTGCGGATACTGCCGCGCGACCCGTTCGGGATCCCCGAGCCCGGCCTGGTCGAGTTTGGCGAGCACCAGCGCGCGGCCGGTCTCGGCGTCGACGCGGCGGTGCAGGCGCGCGGCCTCCACGATCTGGGCGCCGACGCGTTTGACGGGATTGAGCGAGGTGCCGGGATCCTGCGGCACGAAGCCGACGAACGGCCCGCGCAGCCGGGCGAGTTTGCGATCGCCCCAGCCGCGGGTGTCGCGGCCGTCGAGTTCGAGCGCATCGGCCCGCACCCGCGCCTCGGGGGGCAGCAGATGCAGGGCGGCGTGCACGGTGGTGCTCTTGCCGGAACCGGATTCGCCCACCACCGAGACGAATTCGCCCGGTCGCACCGCGAGCGACACCCCGTCCACGGCGGGCGCGGCGCTCGCCCCGGCGCGCGAGCGGTAGTGCACGCGCAGATTGTCGATGCGCAGCAATGGTTGTTCGCTCATCACGAGCCTCCCAGCGATCGTCCGATGCGGTTGGTGGACAGCACGACCACGGCGATCAGTACGCCGGGCAGGATGGAGATCCACGGGTAGGTGGCCAGGAAATCCCGGCCCTCGGCCACGGCCAGGCCCCATTCCGGTTGCGGCGGCGGTGCGCCGTAGCCCAGGAACCCCAGCGCCGCGACGGCCAGTACCGCCGAGCCGCATTCCAGGGCGGCCAACGCCACCACCGCGCCGACGGAATTGGGCAGCACGTGCCGCCACACCACCCGGGCGAAACCGGCGCCGGACCCGTAGGCGGCCTCCACGTAATCGCTGCCCGCGACCTTGAGCACTTCCGAGCGCATCACCCGCGCGAAGGCGGCGACCGCCGAGATACCCACCGCCACCGCGATATTGATGGTCCCGTAGCCCAGGGCGGTGACGACGGTCATGGCCAGCAGCAGGCTCGGGATCGCCAGCAGCACGTCGACGAACCGCATGATCACCGCGTCGACCCGGCCGCCGGCGAACCCGCTGAACAACCCGATCGCCGCGCCGATCACGAATCCGATCGCCACCGCGAGCAGGGTGGCGGTGACCGTGGTCGAGGTGCCGTGAATCGTGCGCGCCAGCAGATCCCGGCCCAGCCGGTCGGTGCCGAACAGATGCTCGAGACTCGGCGCGCTGAAGCTCGCGTCGGAATCGCCCTCGTTCGGGTCGTAGCCGGTGAACCACGACGGCAGCAGCGCCCACAGCACCACCACGCCGATCACGGCCCAGGAGATCGCCAATCCCAGCGGCATCCGCCGCAGCGCGCTCATGCCGCGCTCCCGGCCCGCAGCCGCGACCGCAGCCGGGGATCGAGCAGCGGATAGATCAGGTCGACCGCGAAATTGACCGTGACGAACACCAGCGCGGCGAAGACCACCACCGCCTGCACCACCGGGACATCCTGGGTGCGCACGGCGGTCTCGGTCAGCCTGCCCAGCCCCGAACGCGAGAAGATCGTCTCCACGATCACCGCCCCCGCGAGCAACTGGCCCAGGGTCACCCCGGCGATGGTCAGCGCCGGCAACCCCGCGTTCTTGAGCACGTCGCGCACCAGCACCTGGAATCGGGTGGCGCCCTTGGCCACCGAGACGGTCACGTAGCCCGCGCGCAGGCCCAGGTCCAGATTCTTGATCAGCAGCTGCGCGATCGGCGCCGAGACCGGGATGGCCAGGGTGATCGCCGGGAGCACCAGCGCGGCCGCGCCGTCGTTGCCGGTGGGCGGGAACCAGCCGAGCTGGAACGAGAACACCTGCAGCACGGCCAGTCCCACCAGGAACACCGGGACCGAGACACCCGCCGCCGGAACCGTGGCCAGCAGGTCCGCCAGCCATCGGCTCCGGGTGTAGGCCGCGGCCAGCGCCACCGCGAACGCCAGCCCCACCGCGAGCACCAGGGCGACCCCGGCCAGCAATGCCGTCTGCGGCAGCACCGACAGGATCAGCGGCCACACCTGCTCCCCGGTGCGGGTGGAGATACCGAAATCCCCACGTGCGGCATCGAGGAGGCGATTCAGGTACTGCCCGGCCAGGTTGTGATCGAGGCCGTAGTAGACGCGCGCGTCGTGCTTGTCCTCGGCGGTCATCATCTCGCCCTCGGTGGGGTTGAACAGCATGTCCACCGTGTCGTACGGCAGCACGTACAGCAGCAGGAAGGTCACCGTGTACGCGCCCCACACCACGAACACCGCCTGCCCCGCCTTGGCGAGCACATATCGGGTCATCGCACTACTTCGCCTCGATCCAGGTGTCGTAGAAGACGTTCCGGGACTGCGCCTCGTAGCCCACGTTGTGCACGCGCGGATTGGCCGCGGTCACCTGGGCCGGGTTGTAGACCGGGACGGTGAGGATCTGCTCTTCGAGCAGGAAGCGCTGGGCCGCCTCGGCGGCCGCGGCTCGCGGACCGGCCTCGAGGGTCTTGCTCAGCGCGCTCAGGACGTCGATCGCCCGCTGATAGGCCGGGTTCTCCGGGGCCAGTTTCGTCATGTTGGTGTACTGCGGGGAGTAGACCTGTTCCAGCACCGCGATATCGGCGCGACTCTGGTTGGCCACCTGGATGTTCCAGCGCTGCTGCTGGGTCGCGGCGGCGGTGTAGTCCGGGATCGGCAGCACGTTCAGCCGCACCTCGATGCCGATCTTGCGCAGGTCCTGCTGGATCAGCTCGTAGGCGGGCTTGTTGTTGACCAGATTGTTGATCCCGAGCAGATCGAGCTCGAGCCGGCGGCCCTCGCGATTCACCCGGATGCCGTCCGAGCCCTTGGTCCAGCCCGCCGCGTCCAGAATCTTCTCGGCGCGGTCGCGGTCCTGCTTCAGGCTCGCGGAGAAGTCGACCCAGCCGGGCACCCGCTGGGACACCACCGAACTCGACACGGTGTAGCTGGGGGTGAGCACGGTCTTGGCCAGCGCGTCCCGGTTCCAGCCGAGTTTGACGGCCTCGCGGACCGCGCGATCGTCGGTCGGGAAGCGGTCGGTCTTGAGATCGAGGGAGATGTCGCGGCCCGGAATCAGCTGGGGCACCAGGCGATAGCCCTCGGCCTGCAGCGGCGCCTCGTCGGTGTTGTTCACATCCAGGATGGCGTCCACGGTCCCCGCGCGCAGCGCGCCGGTGCGCACGCCCGCCTCGGGGATGACCGAGATCTCGACCGTGTCCAGGTACGCCTCACCCTGATGCTTGCGCGACCCCGGCGCCCAGTTGTAGCCCGGCCGCTTCTTCAGCACGGTCTTCTGCTGATAGACGTGCTCGGCGACGGTGAACGGGCCGGTGGCCACGATGTTCTTGGCCAGCGCCCGCTGCTCCTTGGGCAACTGCAGCGTGGAATGCCCGACGATGCCGGAGAAGTACAGCGAAAGCGCCTGCGGGAAACCGGCGTTGGGGCGGTCGAAGCGCACCTTGACGGTCACCGGGTCGATCACCGTAGTCTCGGCGTAGCCGACCCAGTAGGCGGTCACCGGAACGATGCCCAGCGCCTTGTCTCCGCGACCGAGCAGGTCGAAGTTCTCCTTGACCGAGTCTGCGGTGAACTTGCTGCCGTCGCTGAAGGTGACGTCGTCGCGCAGGTGGAAGGTGAACTCCTTCAGCGCCGGATCGATGTCCCAGGACTTGGCCAGCCAGGGTTCGATGGCCCCGGTCTCGGGATTCTGATAGGTGAGTTTGTCGGTGATATTGCTGGTGATCAACGACTCCGGATAGGAACTGCCCGAATGCGGGTCGAGATTCGCCGGAGCGTCCAGCACCGCGAATCGCAATGTCCCACCGGACACCGGCGGACCACCGTCGTCGCCGCCGGAGACCTTGTTCCCGGATGCCGCGCATCCGGTCAATACCGCCGCGACGAGTGCAGTGGCCACGGCGAGCGCGCTCGCCTTCGCGAATTTGCCTGAGGGCATGTGAGAGAACTCCTGAATGAATCGAATCTGCCGCAAGTGTGCATAGGCGGCCCGAGCGGAACAACCAAGCTGATCTACCGGATTCGTTCAGTTTTCGTGAAAGGTTCAGGCGGATAGCGCGCTTCGGACCTGCGGTTTTCACGAAACAGGCCCGGGATTCGCGGCGCGGAACAACTGGAATCGCGGCGAATTTATTTGCGCCGCGGGCGCTTCGCGCAGATCAGGAGCCATACGCGAGTTCTCGGCGCAATCGGTATTCGCGGCGCGGCCGATTTCCGGGTTGATAATCCGGATATCGATATGCCGCCGACGGTACGCACCCGGCCGCATTCTTCAGCTGAACTGAACGAAAGGTGCTCGATGACAGCGGGTAATACGGCAACCGATCCGGCCGCCGCCGTCACCGCGGCCGACGCGCATCCGCTGGTGATCCGGGCCCGGGAGTACGCCGAGACCGTGCTGCGGCCCGCCGCGCTGATCACCGACCGCGACGGGGTCCCCGCCCGGCGCATCGGCGAACTGGCCGCGCTCGGACTGCTCAATCACACCGCACCCGCGGAGTACGGCGGGGCGGGCATCGACCGCAACACCGAACGGCGGCTGCACGAGATCATCGCCGGGGCCTGCTTCAACACCTGGCTGGTCTGGGCGCAGCACGCGCCCATGGCCGGGCGCATCGCCGAATCACGCACGCCGGGAACGGTATTGCCCGAGCTGGCCGAACGCGTCCTGCGCGGCGAGGTGCTGCTGGGAGCCGGGGTCAGCGACGTGCGCCGCTATCCCGAGAACTATCTGCGCGCCCACCGATCGGCGGGCGGCTGGACGTTCGACGGCACCATCTCCTGGGTCAGCGGCTGGGGACTGCACGCGGCGCTGGCGCTGGCCGCGGTGGATCCGGACACCGAGACGGTCGTGACCGCCCTGGTCCCGGCCGGCGAACGGATCACCAGCGCGGGACCGCTGCCGCTGAGCGCGGTCACCGGCAGCCGGACCGCGCGGGCGCGGGTCGACCGGGTCTTCGTCCCGGACTCGCACGTGCTCACCACCCACACGCTGGCACATTCCCGCCACCTCGACATCGGCGTGGCCAGCGACGCGCGCGGGCACCACTTCGGGCTGGCCGAGACCGTCCTGAACGAGCTCGAGCGCACCGAGTCCGCCCGCGAGGTCGTGCGGACCTGGCGTCCGCGCGTCGCCGAGATCCGTTCCACCGCCTACGCACTCGCGGACGAGGCGACGGCCCGCGGCGGCGGCGAGCACCGGCTGCCCGAGCGGCTCGCGACCAAGGTCGCCAGCGGTGAGGCGCTCGCGGTGCTCACCCGCGCCCTGCTCATCGCCCGCGCCGGTCGCGGACTCGGCACCGACGACACCGCCCAATTGCACGCGCGCTCCGCACTTTTCGTCCTCGTCCAAGGACAGACCACCGATGTGCGCCGCGCCCAGCTGGCCCGGCTCGCCCGCTGATCGCGACGACAACTCCCTTCCCACGACAGGAACCACGCTCCGATGAGTCTCGAATTCCTCTGGTACATCCCGAATCAGGTCACCCCCGGACACCGCGGCGAACCGGTGACCGCCGCGCACAACAGTCTGGAGACGCTCACCTCCCACGCGCTGGCACTGGAGAAGCACGGCTGGCAGGGCGCGCTGCTCGGCACCGGCTGGGGCCGCCCCGACACCTTCACCACCGCCACCGCACTCGCAGCGCGCACCAGCACGTTCGAACCGCTCATCGCGATCCGGCCCGGCTACTGGCGGCCCGCGAACTTCGCTGCCGCCGCGGCCACCCTCGACCACCTCACCGGCGGGCGGGTGCGCGTCAACATCGTCTCGGGCAAGGACGACCTCGCCGCCTACGGCGACAGCGACGGCGAGCAGGCCGACCGCTACTCGCGGACGAAGGAGTTCCTGCAGCTGACCCGCAAACTGTGGACCCAGGAGCGAGTCACGTACCGGGGCGAGCACTTTCGGGTGACCGACTCGACCGTGCAGCCCCGGGTCGTGCCGCGCGCGGGCCGCCCGCATCCCAAGCTGTACTTCGGCGGGGCGTCCGAGGCCGCCGAGCGGGTCGCGGCGGCCGAGGCCGACGTGCAACTGTTCTGGGGCGAACCCCTCGAAGGCGTTCGCGAGCGCATCGAACGCCTGAAGGCGCTGAGCGCCGAACTCGGCCGCGAACACGCTCCGCTCGAATTCGGTTTGCGCATCACCACTTTCGTGCGCGACACCACCGAGCAGGCGTGGGCCGAAGCGGAGGCGAAGGTCGCCGAGATGGCCGACCGGCACGGCGAGGCCGGGCAGAATCCGCACCGTCGCACCGCGGTCGGGCAGCAGCGCCTGCTCGACCTGGCCGCGCGCGGGGAGGTACTCGACGACAACCTGTACACCACGCCCGGCCGCTACGGCGGTGGCGGCGCGGCGACCACGTGGCTCGTCGGCTCCGCCGAGGACGTCGCGAGATCGCTGCGCAAATACCGCGATCTCGGCATCACCCACTTCGTGCTCTCGGACACCCCCTACCTGCGGGAAATCGAACGCCAGGGCGATCAGCTGCTGCCGCTGCTCGCCGAATGAGCGCGGGCGACCGACCCATCGCCACCGTCCGGGACCGCGGCCCGCTGCGCCTGATCGTGGTCTTCGCGATCACCCAGACCGTCAGCTACGGCGCGATGATCCAGGCCTTCACGGTCCTGCTGCTGCCCATGTCGGACGCGCTCGGCGCCTCCCGGACCGCGATCGCGGCCGCCGCGACGATCTCCACCCTGGTGGGGGCGCTGGCGGCGGTCCCGGTCGGGCGACTGCTGGACCGCTACGGCGGACGCGCCCTGATGGCGGCCGGGTCCGGGGTGGGTGTCGTCGCGGTGCTGCTGTGGTCGCAGGCGCAGAACCTGGCCCAGCTGTACCTCGCCTTCACCCTCATCGGGGTGTCACTGGCGATGTCCACCTACGAGGCGGCCTTCGCGGTGCTGGTGGTGGCGGCCGAACCACGCCATCGCGACAACGCGATCATCGCGGTCACCATGATCTGCGGGCTGGCGACCAGCTTCTACTACTTCCTGGTCGGGCATCTCGACGCCCGATTCGGCTGGCGCACAACACTTGTGCTGCTGGCCGTGGAACTGGCGGTGATCGCCGTACCCGCCCACCTGTGGGCTGTGCCCGGGCGCGCGGCGCATCGGGGCCGCATCTCCACGCTGCCAGGCGTCTCCGAGGGCGGCGCACTGCGCGATCACCGATTCTGGCTGCTGGTCCTGGCTTTCGTGGCCCAGTCCGCGTCCACCTCGGCCTTTCTCACCATGATGGTCACCTACTTCCGCGACGCGGGCTTCGCCGCCACCACCGCGGCCACGCTGCCCATCACCATCGGCGTCGCGCAGATCGGGTCGCGGCTGGCCCTGGCTCCGCTGGCCCGCCGCTACGGGATGACCGGCGTCACCGCGGTGTCCTTCGCCTTCCAGGGCGCGGGACTGCTGGGGCTCCCCCTGGCCGGCGCCTCCCTGCCCTGGACGCTGGTGTGCGTCGTAGCCTTCGGGCTCGGCTACGGGACCAGCGTCGTGGCCCGGCCGTCGATCGTCGCCGATTCCTTCGGGGTGGCGCGGTTCGCCGGGATCGCGGCGCTGATGACCGTGCCCATCGCACTGTCCCGCGCGGGCGCGCCGCTGGCCGCCGCCTGGCTGCGCGACTGGCGCTTCCTGGTGATCATGGGCGCCGCCGCCCTCGTCGCCGCGCTGGCGCTCCTCCCGCTCTCGCGTCACCGATCGCCGGTCCCGGAACCGCCGATCGCACCGCCCGAATCCCCCGCCACCGGAACGACACCCGTGTACGTCATCGAGTCCCCGGGAGTCGCGGGCCCGGACGGCGTGATCGCGGCGGGCGCGCCCGAGCCCACCGCGGGCGCGCGCCGGGGGTAGGCGCGGCTCGTTCTCCCGGTGACGGCGAGGCCGCGACAGCTCGGTCAGACGTCGTCACCGTCCCAGATGTCGCCGGGCCCTTTGCGTCCGCCGTCGTCGTCCAGGTGCCACGGATCGTCGCTGCTCCCACCGCCACCGCTGTCGCCGCCACCGCCGCCGGAGTTCGGATTCCCGTGGTCCTGCGGCTGATCGTCCGGCCAGAAACCGGCGTCCTCCGGGAACGGCACGGCGAACGGGGAGGGGAACACGCCCTCCAGCGCGACCGCGCCGGACTCCGAGGCGCTCGCCACGGCCTCGATGGAGCCTGATTCGCTCATGATGAAGGCCACCAGGGGAAGTGAGATGATCGCGAGTTCGGGGATCTCGACCACCACGTCCCGAAGCGAACTGCTGATGGCGTCGGCCGCGGTGGTGAACATCTGCACCGCCAGCGGGCTGAGGTGGACCGTGTAGCGCAGGTGCAGGAAGCCGTGTGTATCGGCGCGCACCAGTTGATCGCTGTCGGGGTCCTGCTCGGCCTGCAGCATCCGCCGCGCGGTGGCGTCCAGGTCGAAGACCCGGCTCAGATCGAGACCGGCGAGCCGATGGTTCGCCAGGGTGGCCTCGAGCTGCGAGACCTGCTGCCGCACTTGCTGTTCGGTGAGGTTGGACATGATCAGATCCCACTTCCACGGTGCTTGCGATGCAGCGGATTGCGGTCCGGGTCGCCCTCCCACCCGCTGGTGTGCCCGAGCTGGTCCTTCAGATCCTGGTCGAGGTCGCCGCCGCCGCCGTGATCGGCGCCGGCCTGTTCCCGCACGAGCTCCCGTTCGATATCCCAGTAGCCGGCCGACTCGGGCACCGGGACGACGAACGGTGAGGGCACCGCGCCCTCGAGCCGGATCGCACCGCCCGGAGCCTCGGCGACGATCTCACCGGCGTGCGTGGCCAGGAAATCCGAGAGCGGCCGCACGACGGCCGCGATCTCGGGGAAGCTCGCGACGGCCGCGCCGAGTGCGGCGTCGAAATCCGACCGTCCAAGCGCCGCGACGGCCTGGGCGCTCAGATGTATCGAGTAGCGGAAGTCGCCGTCCATATCGACGATGATCAGTGGCGTGCCGTCGGAGTCCAGGCGCGGTTGCAGACCCGCCGTGCTCCGGGCCGCGGCCGTCAGATCCACCCCGGCGGCCGGATCGAAACCCTCGAGTTTCCACCGGCTCAGCGCGCCCTCCATATCCCCGGCCCTGGCCCGTACGACTTCGTCCGACACTTCATCCGCCATGATTCCGGCCCTTTCGTGAGTCACCTCACATCTATTGAGCCGCAACCGCTCTCGGCAGTTCGAGGCCGTTGGGCTCTAGCCGGACGCCGGTTCGTGTGCTTGGCTGGACGCTGTCGCGAGAGTTGGCACGGGCGTGAGATCCGTTGGCATGGAATGTCATTGAACAGACCGGGCGGGCGCGCACAGAGGCGGTATCGGCCGGCTCCGCACCGTGCGCGCCGGCGTCCCGTTTAATCGGTGGCGGACGGCGGCGCGGGTCGTTATCGTTGTCGCCGCGACGCGGGGAAGCTCCTGGATCTATAGCTGGGGGCCGAGTTGAGTTCCCCAGCGTCGTCCAAACTTCCCACCCCGAACGGGGATACCCGCGCGCTCAGCCGCGCCGCAGGGTCAGGATCGAGATGTCGGGGCGCGCGCCGATGCGAACCGGCGGACCCCACGCCCCGACGCCCCGGGTGGTGTAGAGCCGCATACCGGCTTCGCTGTCGAGTCCGGCCACCGTGCCGTTGACCCAGCCGACGACGTAGTTCAGCGGCCAGATCTGGCCGCCGTGGGTGTGGCCGGAGACCTGCAGATCGACCCCGTGGGCGGCGGCCTCGGGCGCCTGGCGCGGCTGGTGCGCGAGCAACATGACGAAGCGGTCGTCGCGGTGCCCGGCCAGGGCCGCGTCGATGTCCGGCCCGTACGGGTCGGGCGCGGCGAAGTCGTAGACGCCCGCGATCTCGAGCGTCGCCCCGTTCACCGGGACCTCGGCCCGCGCGTTGCGAAGGGTCTTCAGCCCCAGCCGATCCCAGTAGTCCATCCAGTCGGCGACGCCGTCCACGTACCCCTCGTGGTTGCCCGCGACCGCGAACTTCCCGTACTTGGCCGTGAGCCCCGCGATCGGCGCGATGTCGGGCCCGACGAGTTCGACGGACCCGTCGATGAGATCACCGGGCAGCACGATGACGTCGGGCCGCTGCGCGTTGACCAGGTCCACGACCCGCTGTGTGAACGCCGCCCCGCGTGCCGCCCCGACGTGGATGTCGGCGACCACCGCGACCCGGACACCATCCAGCTCGGCGGGCAGCTTCGCCGAACTCACCTCGACCTCGAGCACCGCCGGATCGTTTGCCTCCCGCACCCCGTACGCGACAGCGCCCACCGCCGCCACGACGAGCACCCCCGACAACACGCGCAGCAGCCCCTGACGGTCGGCCATCCCCGCGGTTCGGGCGATCACCAGCACGAGCCCGATCAGCAACAGCCCGAGCACGAGATAGAACAGCACCGCCGTCCACACCAGCCCGGTCCACACGATCCCCCGCACCGGTTCCGGCGAGTACAGCACCCCCGCCCCGAACGCGACGACCACCGCGGCCCACAACACTCCCAGCAGGATCGCCCCCGCCACCCGCACCCGCGCGGGAACCCCCGTGGCCCGCAACAGCCGCCGATACAACACCCAGTGCACCAGCGCGAACACGACCGCACCGACAACCATCCGCAGCACGCGCCGCCCTCTCGTTCACCCGAACGCCGGATGTGGCCGACGCGCCGGGGCGCACGGCCCACACCGGCCACTGGTGTCGAGAGTAATCCGCGATCGGCGAGCCCCGGACTGCCACGTGCGCGCGGAGGTTCGAGGGAGCATCGCGTCCGATCCGATAGGTCCCTATGCAAGACTTCCGCCCATGCGACAGCTCCGGGTCGGCGTCCTCGTCTCGCACACCGGCTCGAACCTGCGAGCGCTGCACCGGGCGTCACTGGAGGCGGACGCGGGGTACGAGATCGTCGCCGTGGTCAGTAACAACAGCGGATCGCTCGGACTCGCGTACGCGCGCGACAACGACATCCCGACGCGGCATCTCTCCGGGAGCACACATCCGAATCCGGAGGAGCTCGACGACGCGATTCGCGACATGTTCGTCGGCCACTCGGTCGACCTGTTAATAACCGCCGGCTACATGAAGAAACTCGGCCCGCGCACACGTGCCGCGTTCGCCCCTCGGATCATCAACGTCCACCCCGCCCTGCTCCCGCTCTTCGGCGGGCACGGCATGTTCGGCGCACACGTGCACCGCGCGGTGCTCGACGCGGGCGCCGGGGTCAGCGGGCCGACCGTTCATTTCGTGGCGGACGAGTACGACACCGGAAGCGTCATCGCGCAACTGGAGGTTCCGGTGCTGGCGGATGACACCGTGGAGTCCCTCGCCGCCCGCGTTCTGGTCGCGGAACACGAGCTGCTGCCGCGCGTCGTGCGGGAGATCGCTGCCGGGCAGCATCTCGGCGGCGATATCCGATTCGACTGAGCGCGAGGTCATCTCGTGAGCTCGACGTTCGAGCGGTCGGCGGAATTGGCCGATTCGAATCGGGACATACCCGGAAAGAATGTTTAGATGCGCATATTTCCATCGGCTGATTTCTATCGTTGGCGCACCCGGAGCTCTTGCGCGGCGGGCAGCGTCCAGGTCATTCGGTTGTACGTGGCATTGGCATCGCATGCGCACGCGATCCCAATGCTCGGCCGCGATCCGGGTCTTGAGCTTGAACACCCGCTGCGCGATGCCGGCCGCGTCCGCGAAACCCGCTCCGGCGGCGATCTTCTCGAGGTAGACGCCCGAGCATGCGGAGAAGCGCGCGGCCTATAGGGTTCCACCGCACGCCGCGCGGCCTGGGCAAGCACGCAGTCCGGCGTTCGTCCACCACGCCTGCGCGGTGACCGGCGTCATCGGGTCCCGGACCTATTCGCTGAAGACGGCGGTGTTTCGACGGTGCGCCCGTGCACCGCGAGGGCGTTTCAGGGGGCACGACCCGATGCCGAACGGTGCTCGGTGTCCGGCGAATCATGATGTTCGGCAACGAGTTCGGAGTAAGATCGGCGGGCAGCGCCGCCAGCGGGGGTTCGGGGACGCGCCCGAGGCTCGACGGCGGTACAGCGGAACGAGGAGTGGGCCATGGCCAACCTGCGTGCGTGTGCGGTTTTGACGGCGGTGCCGGCGGTGCTGGCCTTCGGGTCCGGGACGGCCGCGGCGCAGCCCGGAGTCGGCGGGCCGCTCGACGAAGGGCGCGGTCCGGCCGTCGGGGCGCCCGTGGCGACGACCGACACCCTGCGGGTCGGGACCGAGTACGTACAGCTGCCGATCGGGGTCGACGGGCGCATGCTGGAGCCGATCCAGAACTATCTCGACGGCGTCGGGGTGCAGATTGCGGCGACGTTCGACGGAATCGGCTACTCCCCCAACGAATCCGAACGGCGCGGGGCAGCGACCGTGGCCGGGCAGGTTGTCGGGGCGCTGATCGGCAAAGCCGCCGTATTTCCGCTGGAGATCGTCGGGTGCGGGGTGGGAGCGACCGTCGGGGCTATCGCGGGCGGTGTCATCGGCGGACTGCCGAGCGTGGGAGCCGGGGTACCGGTCGGTGCGGCGGTGGGCGGGGTCGCCGGGTGCCTTCTGGGCGGGCTGGCGGTCGCCATTCCCGTGGATATCGCCGGGCTGGCGGGTGGGGCGGCCATCGGCGGGTTCGTCGGGGGTGCGCTCGCCGGGACCGGTGCGAGCCCGGCCGAGCCCGCACCTGTTGCCGTCGATGCCGTAGCGGCCCAAAGCGTTCCGATCGAGGCCGATCCGGTAGCAGTCGATCCGATCGCCGCCGTGAGTGCCGCAGTGGGCCCGGACGCCGCCAGCGCTGTCACCTCGCTGCGTACGGCCGTGAAGTCGATGCCCAAGCTCGCACCGGACGCACTGGGCCCGCTCACCCAGTCCGCCAACGATCTGTTCGCCGCCGTCCAGGCAGCTCTCTGACCCAACTGCCTCGTCGGCCCGGAGGCAATTCGCCTCAGTCCAAGCAGAATTCGTTGCCCTCGATGTCCTGCATCACCAGGCACGACTCGTTCACCCCATCCGCCCGCAGCAGGCGCACCCGTGTGGCGCCGAGCGCGACCAACCGTGCGCATTCGGCCTCGAGCACGTCCACGCGCTCCTCCCCCACCAGTCCGGTGCCGACCCGCACGTCGATGTGCACGCGGTTCTTGACGACCTTGCCCTCGGGAACGCGCTGAAAATACAGCCGCGGACCCACACCCGACGGGTCGGCACACGATCGGCCGAGATGCTCGTATCCCAGTACCGCTGCCCAGAATTCGGCGACGCGCTCGGGTTCCGCGCAGTCGAAGGTGACTTGGATCTGACGCACCGATGCCATTGCTCCACCTTAGATCGATCTCGATGTTCGAGGGTGGGGCGAATGTGGTGACGGGTCTGACGGGCGATCCGCCAGGACGGGCGAATTGGGTACCGCAGTCACCGATCGCTCGAATCGAGATAGGCCGGCACGGAGACTTCGTCGGGGACACAATTACGTCAGAATATCGCAGTAGTTCAAAACACCGCTGGATCTGAATAGCGCTGTATCACAATGCAATTGGGGTATTCATGTTTGCTATCAAGGCGTAGAATGGAGGCATGGATTCGAGAGAGGTACCCACCATCGCGACGAGTGCCAAAGCACTCGCCGCCGCGGTGGAGAACCTGCTCGAATTACCGATGTACTCGTTGGCCAAGGACGAGGTCATCGACGTTATGCAGGAGCTCGAGACCAGCTTCCGCAAACTCGAAGCCGTCAAGCAGCGGTTCGCACTCGAATGCGGAGCACGGGACTTGGGCCCTCGGGCGGGGGTGAAGAGCCTGATCCTTTTCCTGCAACAAACACTGCGACTGTCCTACGCCGAGGCCGCTGCCCGCGTTCGTAACGCCGATCTGCTCTCGACGGTGTCGGCGGGTTCGAGCACCCGACCGCCGAAACTGCCGCTCGTCGCCGCAGCGCAACGCTCCGGAGAGATCTCCGCCGACCACGTGAAGGCCATCCACGATGCGCTCAAGCGGATCCCCGACGCCGCCGGTGCGGAAGTGAAGGATCATGCTGAGGAGCATCTGACCTCTTATGCCCGTGAGGGTGATCCGAAGGGTGTGACCAAGCTCGGGGTTCACATTTTGGCGCATGTCGATCCTGATGGGCGGTTGACCGAGGACCGGGACCGCCAGCGGGTCCGGTGCATCAAGATCGGGCATCAGGGCATCGACGGCATGTATCCGATCTCTGGATACCTGACCCCGCAGTTGGGGGCGGTCATGATCCCCATGTTCGAGAAGTTCGGACGACCCGGCATGTGCAACCCCGACGACCCCGAAAGCCCGTGGACCACCGCCGAACTCGGCCTCGATACCGAACTCGACGACGGCGACGACACCGGCGATGATGCCAGGGCCGATGACCCTTCGCTGACCCCGGCCGAACGTGCCCGCGCCGCCCTGCGCGCGAAGCTGCGCGCGGCCGCCAAGCGCGATCACCGCAACGCCGAGCAGCGCAACCACGACGCCCTGCTGGTATTCTTCCGCCCCGACATGGGACCCACGAAGCTGGGATCGCATCGCGGACTTCCGGTCTCGACCATCATCACCATGAGCATCGACGACCTCGAAAAGCGCACCGGGGTCGCCACCACCGCCACCGGTGGAACCATGTCCATCACCCAAGCACTCCAGGTGGCCAGGAACTCGACCCCGTATCTGGTGGTGCTCGATCGCAACGGCCGCCCCTTGCACCTGTCCCGCGGACAACGCCTCGCCAACCCTGCACAACGCCTGGCGCTCACCGCCACCGAACGCGGATGCACCCGGCCCGGATGCGACGCGCCAGCGAGCCGCTCGGCCGTACACCACATCCGAGAATGGGCAGATGGCGGCGAAACGGACATCGAGAACCTGACCCTGGCGTGCGATGCCTGCCACGCCCAGATCAACACCGGCCCGAACGGGTGGGAAACCGTTGTCATGGGCGAGGATTCGGAGAATCCAGGCAAAACCGGATGGATTCCTCCACCACATATCGACCGAGCTCGTCGGCCACGTGTGAACTTCCGCCACCATCCCCAGTTTCCGGGTATCCCCGCACGATGGCGCTGCTAGCCCTCGCCCGATCGCAGCTCCCCGCTCACAGCTTTCGACGCTGCCTCTTCGGCTTCCTCATGCCGGAGAGGCTTTCGCGCGCCGACCCACCCCCACCCAACCCAGCGCGACGAACCCGCCTGCATTCCACCACCACCCCAGGTACCAGGCATCCCCGCACGGCGACTCTGCCAGCGACCGCACCCCAGGGTCTCGATACCCGCCCCACTGCTCAACGCACTTACCGCTCTCGACCTCATCGGCCTTCGACCCCGAATGGGCACGCTCCGACCCGCCTTCGCCATAGCCCGGCCATCCCACCCGGACAGCCGGTGCGTCCACATGCATCAGTGTTCGCGCCCGTGGCCGACGTAGCCCGAACCCGAACCCACCCCTGCGGCTTCCAGCGGGGTTCGGGAGAGCAGGCAAAACAGATGCGGCCGTGCTGGTTACCTCGCCTGCCGTGCCCGGCCTATGGCTCCCCAGCCGGGAGCGCGTTCACCCTTCCAGCCGGGCCGGCCGGCCGTGGGAACCTTCTCGAGACTCACAGACAAAGACTCGTCATCAACACAATAAGGTGATGTCTAATGCGGCGATTGCCGCGCCCGGTCCCCGGTTCGAAACTCGGCCACGCATCCGAAGGCTTCGATCCCGTATATCGGCCCGGGAGGGCCGGAACCGCCGCCGAGGCACCCGACCCGCCCCGGCTGGTACTCCGTTATCCAGGCGTCCTTTCCCCGGCAGGGCACCCAACCGCCGCCGAGGCACTCGACGTGTCCCCCGCCGGTACTCCGTTTTCTAGTTGTCTTTCCTGCGGTAGGTCTCTCAACCGCCATCGAGGCTCCCGAAATGGCATCGCTGGTACTCCGTTGTCCAGGCTTCTCTCCCCCGGTAGGGCTCCCAACCGCCGTCGGGTCTCCCAACGTGCCCCCGCCGGAACTCCCTTGTCCTGTCTTCTTCCGCCGGTAGGGCACCAAACCACAGCCGAGGCACCCAACGTGCCCCCGCTGGTATTCCGTTGTCCTGTCTTCTTTTCGGCGGTAGAGCACCCAACCGCAGCCGAGGCACCCAACCCACCACCGCAGGTACTCCGCCTTCCTGGCTTCTCTCCCGCGGTAGGTCACCCAACCGCGATCGAGTCTCCCGACGTCCCCATGCCGGTACTCCGTTATCCAGGCAACTTTCCCCGGCAGCGCACCAAACCGCCACCAAGGAACCCAACGTGTCTCCGCCGGCCCTCCGTTCTCCTGACTTCCTTTCTGCGATTGGGCTCGACCCGTCGTCGATGCTCCCGACGCCCCCTAGGACGCCCTTTCCAGATCAAGCAGATACCGCAGCGGCGGGCTCGCGCCCCGGAAGCGGGAGACCGAAGCGCTCGCGCAGCGTGGGGGCGGTGTACTCGCGTTGGAAGAGACCGCGGTCCTGTAGGAGCGGCACCACCAGGGACGTGAACGCGGGTAGGTCCACGGCGGTCTCGGCGGGCATGATCGTGAAGCCGTCGGCGGCGCCGGCCGCGTACCACTCCGCCAGATCATCAGCGATCTGTTCGGCCGAGCCGACCAGCAAACGGTGGCCGGAACCGCCCGCACCGCCCTGAATCAATTCGCGCGGGGTGCGGGGCCCCTCGGTGATGAGAGCGCGGGTGGAGACGGCGAAGCCGGCGGAGAACGCCCCGGTGGGGATGGCTTCGGGGAGATCGGATGCGGTGATCGGATCGTCGGGGCCGAAGCTGCCGGGCGGCAGGCCCAGATCGTTGAGGAGATTGGCGGTCAGACGCTCGATCGGCAAGTGCGCGTACAGTTCTCGCTCGCGATCGCGAGCTTCCGCCTCGGTGGCGGCGACCAGCACGACTACGCCGAGGGAGATCTTCACCGAATCGGGGTGGCGCCCGGCAGCCGCCGCGCGGCGACGGATGTCCTCGCGAAATGCGATTGCCTTGCCCCGGGTTTGAGCGACCGTGAACACCACGTCCGCGAAATCGCCCGCCAGTCGCAGACCACCCTCCGACCCACCGGCCTGCACCACCACCGGACGGCCCTGCGGTCCCGGCGCCACCGGCAATGGCCCCGCCACGGAGAAGAATTCGCCCTCGTGATCGATGCGGTGAATCTTGCTCGCGTCCGCGTAGCGGCCGGTGCTCTTGTCCGCGATGAGCCAGTCCGCCTCCCAGCTGTCCCACAGCCGGGTCACCACATCCAGGAATTCCCACGCCCGCCGATAGCGGGTGGTCTTGTCCGGATGCTCGTCCAGCCCGAAATTCGCTGCGGCGGCGGGCGTTCCGGTGGTGACGATGTTCACCGCCGCGCGGCCCTTGGTCACATGGTCGAGCGCCTGGAAGCGGCGGGCCAGGTTGTAGGGCGAGTTGTAGGTGGTCGAGGCAGTGATGACCACGCCGAGCTGCTCGGTCACCGCCGCGAGGTTGCCGAGCAGTACCAGTGGATCGATACCCGTGCCCGGCGATTCCTCGATTTCCCCGCGCAGTGCGGGCCCGTCACCCAGGAATACGGCGTCGATCTTGGCCGCCTCGGCGATGCGCGCCAGTCGCTGGAAATAGTCGATATCCAGGTACGCCAGCGGATCCGCGTGCTCGGCACGCCAGGCGTGGCGGAAATGCCCCGGGGTCATCAGGGACAGGTTCAGATGGAATCCAGGCATGAAAAGTCTTTCGTGACAGAGGGTCAGGGCGCGGCCGGGGTCCAGCCCAGCGCGGGGGCGAGTTCGCGGGCGCTCGCGGCCAGCAGGCGAATGTGTTCGTCCGGTTCGGGCACCCCGGGCACGAAACTCAGCAGCAGGTCGGTGATTCCGGCCAGCGATGGGTCGGCGGCCAGCTCTCCCGCCAACTCCGGCGCGGGACCCACCAGGGCATGATCGGCGGCGAGATAGTCCGCGACGCTCAACTTGTCGATACCCCGATCGGCGGGCGCCCAGCTCTGCCAGCGTCGCACGCCCGGTTCGACCAGCCGCAACGCCGCCTCCCGATCGGGATGCGGATACACCGCTCGCGAAGCCTGGATGCGCGGGGCGGCGTCGGTGCGGGTCCACGCCCCGCGATAGGACTCGATCCACGCCGCCTGATTGCGCTGTGCCGCTTCGATACTCCCGTCGCGCCAGCTCGTGGCGCGCGAGAGCTGCAGGCCGTCCCCCGCTCGCGCCGCCGCCTCGGCCGCCGCGTGCGCGCGCCCGGGCTCACCGGTGGTGGCCTGCCAGAGACGCTGCCGCACACCGGCTCCCGGTGGATGCAGCACCTCGCCCTGGCTGTTGAGCGGTCCGCCGCCCAGCACTTCGTGCAATCGGGCGACGGCCGCTTCGTATTCCTCGTGCTTGCGGTTCAGATCCCTGCCGAAGGCTTCCCAGGCGCCCGGGAAGGGGCCGGATCCGACTCCCAGTTCCAGTCGCCCGCCGCTGATCTCGTCGAGGGTGGCGGCGTCCTCGGCGACGCGCAGCGGATCCTCCAGCGGCAGGACCAGCACCCCGGTTCCCAGCCGGATACGGGAGGTGTGCGCCGCGATGGCGGCCAGCACGACCAGCGGTGCGGACACGTGTTCGCGTCCCTGGCGGAAATGCCGCTGGATCACCCAGCCCGAGTCGTAGCCCAGGTCCTCCGCCGCCTGGAAGAGGTCGATCGCCTCCCGATAGGCGTCGGCGGGCGGGATATCGCGATCGAGGTGGAGCAGGAATCCCAGCCGGAAGTTCCTGCCGTCCTCGACACCCGCGCCGAGGGTGGTGTGCCGGACCGCTGTCATGGTGTTCTCCCGTGAATCAGCCGGACGTCAGAGTCGAAGTCCGGTGCCGTGGACGCCGTGTTCGTCGATGAGAGCCAGTTCCTCATCGGTGAAGTCGGGGAAGTTCACGGCGGCGATGTTGTGGTCGAGCTGCGCGGTGGAGCTGGCGCCGATGAGCGCGGAGGTGACCTCGGGCCGGCGCAGCACCCACTGCAGGGCCAGCTGGGCGAGGGATTGCCCGCGGGCGGCGGCGATCTTGTTCAGCTCGGCGGTGCGCTGCCGGTAGGTCTCGTCGATCACGTCCGGCGACAGGAAGGTGCTGTTGACCGCACGCGCGCCCGCCGGGATGGTCTCGAGGTACTTGTCGGTCAGCAACCCCTGTGCCAGCGGCGAATACACGATGACGCCGAAGCCGTCCCGCTCAGCGGTCTCGAGCAGGCCCTCGCGCTCGGGACGCCGATCGTAGATGGAGTAGCGGGCCTGGTGGATGAGCAGCGGGACGCCCGCGGCGCGCAGCTGTTCGGCGATCTCGTGGGTGCGGTCGGACTTGTAGTTCGAGATGCCGATGTACAGCGCCTTGCCCTGCTCCACCGCGCTCACCAGGGCGCCGACGGTCTCTTCCAGTGGAGTGTCCAGGTCCGGCGAGTGGTGGTAGAAGATGTCGACGTAGTCGGTGCCCAGATCCCGCAGGCTGTGCTCGAGGGAGGTCAGCAGCGACTTACGGGACCCGCCGCGCAGGTACGGGCTCGGCCCGATCGCGTTGCCCGCCTTGGTGGACAGGATGAGCTCGTCGCGGTACGGCGCGAGATCCCGGCCCAGCACCTTCCCGAAGTTCTGCTGTGCGGCGCGATGCGGCGGGCCGTAGCGGTCGGCGTTGTCGAAGTGCGTGATGCCGAGATCGAACGCGTGCAGGATGATGTCGCGCTGGGTGGCGAACGGGTAGTCGGTGCCGAATTTCTGCCACAGGCCGAAGGAGAAGGCCGGCAGGTCGAGTCCGGATCGACCGGTGCGCCGGTAGGGCACCTGCTCGTAGCGGTTCTCGGCCGCGGTGTAGGTCGTCTCGAAGGGGCCGTAGTTCATCGGTGTCGTTCTCTTTTCCTTGCTCGGGGTCGAAATCTCGGTGGTCAGAACAGGCCGGTGGTGGGTGGATCCTCGCCGGTGAGGTGGTAGGCGCCCGCGACGGCCTGTTTCCATTGGCGCGGATTGTGATTGGCCGCGGTGCGCGCGTTGCGCCAGTGCCGGTCGAAGCCGTGGCCGCGATCGGTGATGGAACCGCCACCGACGTCGAACAGCAGTTCGCTCGCGCGCAGCGCGGATTCGATGGCGATCACACCCGCCTGCGCGACGTGCACGGCGGCCGCGGCTCCGGCGGTGCGGGCGGCCGCGCCGATCAGGCCGCGGTTCTCCTGGAGTTGTTCGGCGGCCAGCAGCACCACCGCGCGCGCGGCCTGGGCGCGCGCGGCGATCTCGCCGATCGTCTGGCGCACATACGGGTCCTCCGCGCTGGTGGCGGCGGTGCTGTGCTTGATCGGCCGTGCCTTCTCGCGCACGTACACCACCGCGTCGTCGAGGGCACGCGCGGCGATGCCCGCCTGCACGGCGGCCAGATACAGCTGCGCGAACGACCCCGCCCACGGGTTGTCCGCCGCATTCTCGATCAGTCCGCCGGTGGTGATCTCCGATCCGGCCACGCGCACCTCGGTGAAACGCGTTGTCCCGCTGGAGGTCAGCCGCTGGCCGACGGCGTCGAAGTCGTCCAGGATCTCGATGCCCGCGCGATCCGCGGGCACGGTGAACCGCAGGAGCGTGCCGTCCTCGGTGACCGCCTGGGTGGAGAACCACGTGGCGTACACCGCGCCGGTGGAGTAGTACTTCTCGCCGTTGACGATCCAGTCCGCGCCGTCGGGCCGCGCGGTGGCGTAGGTCTGCCCGCTGGCGCCGCCGGTGCGCTCGTTGGCGGTGCCCGCGAACAGTTCCCGGTTGCGCAGGCGCTCGAGCACCAGCTCGCGCTGGGGCAGATCCGGCCGGTTCGCGACCTGGTGCGCGATGAGGAAGGTGCTGCGCAGGGCCTGCGCCACATTGGAATCCGCGCGGGCCAGATCGATGACGAGGTCGGCGACGTCGCGGACGGTGCCGCCCGCCCCGCCCTCGGCCACGGCGATGCCGGTGAGCGCGATACCGGCCGCGGCCAGCTCGCGGACATCGTCGACGGCGTAGTCCCGCACGGTTTCCCGGTGTCGCGCGGACGCGGCCAGCCGGTCGAGGGCGGGTTGGACGGCCGCGCGGATGCCCGCCACGGTCAGCAGGGTGGTGGGCTGACCGGTGCGCACGGCGGTCATCGCACCGCTCCCGCCGGAGTTCTCAGCCCGAGCGCTTCGCGCAGGGTCGGGCCCGTGACCGGGGTGGCGAGCAACGGCACCAGCGCTTGGACGGCGGCCACGATCTCGGCCGAGTCACCGGTCGGCGCGAGCGCGAGGCCGTCGAGCCCGTCGGCGGCGACCCAGGCGGTGAGTTCGTCCGCGACGGCCTGGGCGGCGGCAGGCGCGGAGACCTCGACGCCACCCAGCAGCACGATCTCGGACCGCTCGCGGCCGGTGCCCGCCAGCGCGGCGGTCAGCGCGGCGTTCGCCCCGGCGGCTCGATCCCGTTCCACGACAACCACATCGGCGATGTGCGCCACGACATCCCAGCCCAGCTCGTGCGGGTCGGCGGCGGCCAGCACCGGTCTGCCCTGGATCGAGGACGGACCGTCGAGCGGCCCCGCCACGCGGTAGTACGACCCGTCGTGGTCGATACCGGAGATCAGCTGGTCGTCCACCACGAGCGCCCGCTCCTGATCGGCGAGAAGCGCTGCACGAGGGAAGGATTCCCAGAGCCGGGTGAGCACGATGGCGTACTCCGCCCAGCGCCGCGCCGGATCGGCGGCCGTGGGATCGGGTGCGGTCGCCCGGCTCACCTCGTCGTCCGAGCCGGGCCGCAACACCACGCCCGAGCGGCCCGCGGTGGCCCGGTCGAAGGACAGGATGCGCCGCGCCGCGTTGTAGGGGGCGTTGCCGGTGGTCGGCACATCCACCAGATAGCCGATGTCCCCGGTGGTTCCGGCCAGGTACGCCGCGATGACGCTCGGGTCCAGGACGGGCCGGTCCCCCGCAGTGTCACGCACCCGCACCCCGGCCGCGCCGGCGGCCTGGGCGGCGGCCGCGATGGTCGCCGCCGCGGCGGGATCATCCGCGGCGATATCGATCAGAATCGGAAAACTCATTGTCCTGCCTCTTCTTTCGGGCGATCGCTCAGCGCGCGGCTTCGAGCGGACCGCGTTCCCAGACCCCGGTGGGAACGGGCGGCAGCCCGAGGCCGAGGTGATCGCGCAGCGTGGTCCCGTCGTAGTCGGTGCGGAACAGTCCGCGCCGGCGCAGTTCGGGTACGAGGTGGTCGGCGAAATCGTCGAAGCCCGAAGGCAATACGTCCGGCATAACGTTGAAGCCGTCGGCCGCGCCCGCCCGGAACCAGCGTTCGATGTCGTCGGCGACCTGTTCGGGGGTGCCGACCACGATGCGGTGACCGCCGCCGCCGGAGAGCTTCTTGAGCAGTTGGCGCAGGGTCGGGTTCTCGCGATCGATCAGGCCGCGCACGACGCGGTAGAAGGTCTGCGAGCCGCCGGCGGCGTCGGGTTCGACGAGCAGTTCGGGCGGGATCGGCTTGTCGTCGTCCAGTCCCTCGAGGGAGAAGCCGAGCTGTCCGGCCAGCCGCCAGCGCGCGTAGGCATCCGGGAGCAGGTCATCGAGCAGTTCGCGGCGTTCGAGCGCCTCGGCCTCGGTGCTGCCCAATACCGTCGACAGGCCCGGCAGCACGACGATCTCGTCCGGATTCCGCCCGAAGTCCGCGGCGCCGGAGCGCAATTCGTCACGGAAGGCCCGCGCCTTGTCGATGTCCTGCTCGGCGGAGAAGATCACCTCACCGACCCGCGAGGCCAGGCGCTTGCCGTCGCTGGATCCGCCCGCCTGCACCACGACCGGGCGACCCTGCGGCGAGACGAAATCGGTGCGCTCGGCCCAGGAGGCCACCACCCGCTCCACGAATTCCGCGGCCCGCCGGTACCGCAGTCCGTGATCGGGTTCCCCGTCGCGCCCGAAGTTGGCGGCCGCGACCGGGCCCGCGGTGGTGACGACGTTCCAGCCGAATCGGCCGCCGCTGACGTGATCCAGATCGCCCAGCCTGCGGGCCAATTCGACCGGATCGTTGTAGGAGGAAGACAGGGTGGCGATCAGCCCGACCCGCTCGGTCTGCGCGGCGACCCGGGCCAGCACCGTGGTGGGCTCGAGGTTGTTGCCGGTGCGGTGCTTGATGCCCGGGTCCAGCACCGGCCCGTCGGCGAGGAAGACCGCGTCGAGCTTGGCCTCCTCGGCCTTCTTCGCGATCGAGGTGTAGTGCTCGATGGAATAGGAAGCGGCGCCGTCGGTTCCGGGAAAGCGCCAGGAACCGCCGAAGACGCCGGCGTTGAGGATGTTGACGTTGAGGTGCAGCAGTCTGCTCACTGCGCGATCCTTTCCTCGGCGTCGGCGACCGACGGGCGGTTGGTGTAGTAGCCGGGAACCGGTGCGACGCCGTTGATCACGAAGTCGCCGATCACCCGCGGCTTGTAGACGACCGGATTGTGCGAGGCCAGGGTGCGGGCGTTGCGCCAGTGCCGGTCCAGGTGCGCGCTGTTGCGCACGGTCGAGGACCCGCCCGCGTCGAAGGCCCGGGTCGCGGCATCCAGTACCGCTTCGATCACGGCCACCTGGGCGGCGGAGGTGTCGAGATAGGCGGCGGTGTAGTCGGATTCGACGCCGGAGGCGTGGGCGGCCTCGAGCCGTTCGGCGGCGTGGCGCAGCAGGGTGTCGGCGGTGAGGCGGCGGGCCTGGAGCAGGCCGATCACCCCGAGCACCTCCGGATCGGCCGCGGCGTCCTGGGTCAGCGCGTGCAGGCTGGTACGGGTGCGCGCCCGCACGATCTCGGCTGTCTCGGCGACCAGACTGCGGGCGATGCCGGCGAGATTGGCCAGGTGCACGATCTGTACGAAAGAGTCCAGGCCGCGCAGCGATTCGCGAAAGCGGCCGATGTCGCCGTTCGGCTCCACCGGAACCTCGTCGAACAGCGTGGTGCCGCTGCCGGTCTGACGCTGGCCGATGCCGTCCCAGTCGTCGACGTGGGTGACGCCGGGATGGCGCGCGGGGATCACCACGAAGCCCCGCACGCCGTCCTCGCCCGCGACCGCGGCGCGAATGTAGTCCGCGAAACGCGATCCGGTGGAATAGAACTTGGTGCCCGAGACGAATCGGTTGCCGTCGGCGTCCGCGCGGACCCGGGTGGTGGTGACGCCCCAGCCGGTCGACTCCCCCGTGGCCGCGACCGCTTCGGCGACGATCGCCGACGGCTCGGACTGGGCGTTGCCGAACACCGCGCCCTGTCCCGCCACGCGCAGCCAGTGTTCGCGCACCACGGGATCGGTTTCGGCGCGCAGCACCTCGGTCGTGGTGAAATGCCCCCGCCAGATCTGCGGAATGTTGGAATCGGCCTGACCTGCCTCGGCCAGCAGCTCGAACAGGGTCGGCAGATCGACGTCGAAGCCGCCGAATTCCACCGGGACGCGCAGCCGTCCGAAACCCGCCTCGGCGAGGGCGCGGATCAACGCGTCCGGGTGTTCGAAGGCCAGGTCGCGTTCGCCCGCGCCCTTGGGGAATTCGGCCAGGACCGCGCGAATGCGCGGCAGGGCGGCGGCGAGGGTGGCCGGTTGTGCGGTGGTCATGACAAGCCTCCGGGAAGTGAGCGACGGCCGGCGATCGCGTCGAGCAGGCGGACCGTGTAGTCGTCGGCGGGATCGGTGAAAACCTCGCGCACCGTGCCCTGCTCGACGATTCGGCCCTGCCGCATGACCGCCACCCGGTCCGAGATCGCTCGGACCACGGCCAGGTCGTGGGAGATGAACAGGTAGGTGAGGTCGCGTTCGTCCTGCAGGGTGCGCAGCAGTTCCAGAATCCGGGCGGCCACCGAGACGTCCAGGGCCGAGATCGGTTCGTCCAGCACCAGCACCGACGGCTCGAGGATCAGGGCGCGGGCGATGGCCACGCGCTGGCGCTGACCGCCGGAGAGTTCGCGCGGATGCCGGTTGACGAAATCGGCGGGGAGAGCGGCGGCTTCGAGCGCGGCCACCACCCGGTCCTCGTTGGGTCGCTTGCGCCGCCGCAGCCCCCGCCGCGGCTCGAACGAGCGCAGCGGTTCGTCGACCACGTCGTAGACGTCGAAGCGCGGATCGAAGGAGGAGAACGGGTTCTGGTAGACGATCTGGACCTCGCGGCGCAGCGGCCGGAACGCGCGGGCGCTCAGGCCGGTGATGTCGGTGCCGAGCAGGTCCACGCGGCCCGCGGTGGCGGCGGTCAGTCCGGTCAGCACGCGGGCGGTGGTCGACTTGCCGCTGCCGGATTCGCCGACGATGGAGAAGGTTTCGCCGCGGCCGACCCGGAAGGAGATGTCGTCCACCGCTGTCGCGTCACCGTATTTCTTCACCAGGCCGGTGACCTCGATGACCGTGTCGCGGGCGGTCGCCGGGACGGGTGCGCCGGTGCGGGCGTACCCGATGCGGGCGGGCACGCTGTTCAGCAGATGCTTCGTGTACTCGTGCCGCGGTTGGGCGACAACGTCTTTCGTGGCACCGAACTCGACCAGCCGGCCCCGGCGCATGACGCCGATGCGGTCCGAGCGGTCGGCGGCGACGCCGAGATCGTGGGTCACCAGCACGACGCCGGTGCCGGTGCGGCGGCGGATATCGTCGATCAGATCGAGTACCTGCTGCTGCACGGTGGCGTCCAGGGCCGAGGTGGGCTCGTCGGCGATGATGAGGTCGGGTTCCGCGGCCACCGCCGCCGCGATCAGCACCCGCTGGCGCATACCGCCCGACAGCTCGTGCGGGTACTGCCGATAGCGGCGCTCCACCTCGGTGAAGCCGACCAGGTCGAACAGTTCGTGCACGCGGCGGCGGCGCGCCTCGGCGTCGAGATCGGTGTGCAGCAGCAGGACGTCCTCGACCTGGTGGCCCACCCGGCGCACCGGATCCAGCGACGAACCCGGATCCTGGGGAATCAGGCTCACCGCGCGACCGCGAATGTCGCGCCAGCCCTTGGGCGAGAGCTCGGTCAGCTCCTGATCGCGGAAGGCGATGCGCCCGCCCGACACCGAACCGTTCTCCGGCAGCAGGCCGAGGATCGCGTGCGCGGTGGTGGTCTTGCCCGAACCGGATTCACCGACCAGGGCCAGCACCTCGCCCGGGGCCAGTTCGAAGGAGACCTCGTGCACCACGGGTTCGAAGCGGCGGCGCACCCGGTAGCCGACGGTCAGGTTCGAGACGGCCAGTAGTGGAGCGCCGGTGGACTTTTCGAGACGACTCGGCTCGTGGACGACGGTCATGTCGACGCCCTCCTGGAGAGATGGTGGGAGATGTGGTTGGTCGCGAGCACGACCGCCACGACCGTGAGTCCCGGCCACAGGGTGAGCCAGCCGCGGGTGGCGATGTAGTTGCGGCCGTCCGAGACCAGGCGGCCCCATTCCGGATCCGGCGGTTGCGCGCCCAGGCCGAGGAAGCTCAGCGAGGCGATCCAGATGATCGCGATGCCGAACTGCACGGTGATGAGCGAGACGGTGGAGGCGATCGAGTTCGGGACCACGTGCCGCCGCAGGACCGCGAAAGTGGTTGCCCCGCTGGTGATCGCGGCCTCGACGTAGTTGCTGGTGCGCGCCTCGAGGACTTCCGAGCGGATCAGGCGGGCGAAGGTCGCCGCCGAGGTCAGCCCGACCGCGATACCCGCCTGCAGGACACCGAAGCCCAGCAGCACCACGAAGGTGATGGCCAGCAGGAAGCCCGGGATCGAGAGCAGGATGTCGATGACGCGCATGACCACGTTGTCGGTGACGCCGGCGAACCAGCCCGCGGTCACCCCGAGCAGCGAACCCACCGCCACGCCGACGGCCACCGCGATGGCCGAACCGGTGAGCGAGGCCCGCGCGCCGTAGACGACCCGGGCGTAGAGGTCGCGCCCGAGTTGATCGGTGCCGAACCAGTGTTCGCCGGACGGCGGCCGCAGCTTCGCGGCCGGATTCACCGCCAGCGGATCGATCGAGGTGAACAGCTGCGGCACCGCGGCCCACAGCACCACCAGCGCGACGACCGCCACGGCCGGGATCAGGCTCCAGCGCTTCATGGCATGGCCGCCTCGACCGGCAGCGGGCGCGGGGCGGGCAGTACGGTCGCGACCGCCGGCTTGCGCCGCAACGCGGCGACCGCGGTGACACGGCGGGTCTTGCCGTCCACCAGCACCCGCGGATCGATGAGCGGGTAGGCCAGATCCACGGCCAGATTGACCAGGACGTAGACCAGCGTCGACAGCAGCACCACGCCCTGCACCACCGGCAGGTCCTGGGTGTTCACCGCGCCGACGGTGAGCTGGCCGATGCCGTCGCGGGCGAATACCGATTCGGTCACCACCGCACCGGCGATGAGTTCACCGAAGGCCAGGCCCAGCAGGGTCAGCACGGGCAGCGCGGAATTGCGCAGCACGTCCTTGCGGAACACGAAGCCCTCCCCCGCGCCCTTGGCGTGCAGCACGTGCACGAAGGGCTGACGGCGGGTGGTGCGGATGGAACCGGTGAAGACCTGGGACAGCGGGGCCGCGATCAGCAGGCCCAGGGTCGCCGACGGCGCGAGCAAGGCCCGGAAGGTGCCGTCGTCGACCGAGGGGATCAGGCCGAACCGGAACGAAAGGTATTGCAGGGCAAGGATGCCGACCACGAAGGTGGGCACCGAGGCGAACAGCGCCGGTACCGAGCCGATCAGCCCGCGCAGCCAGGCCCAGGGCGCGTAATTGGCCGCCACCGCGACCACGGTGGTGAACACCAGCCCGAAGGCCAGCCCGAGCGCCGCGAGCTGCACGGTGCCCGGCAGCGCCTCGCCGATCAGTTCCTCGACCGGTTTGCCGTTGGTGAGCGAGAAGCCGAAGTCGCCGCGCCACAGCGCCGCCAGACTGTGCAGGTACTGCTGCCAGACCGGGCGGTCCAGGCCGTAGTACTCGAGCATGATCCGCCCCGCCTCGGGGGTGATCTGCGCTTCCGGATTCTGGATCCGGTTGTTGACCGAGTCGCCCGGCAGGGCGCTCAGCAGCACGAAGGACAGGGTGTAGGCGGCCCACAGCACCACCGTCGCCTGTCCCAGGCGCTTCGCGGCATAGATAAGCATTCTCGCTCCCGCCTACTCGGCGATCCAGGTGTCGTACAGCCAGGTGCGGGCCGTGGACTCGGTGCTGAAGCCGTGCACCGACGGGGCCAGGCCGAAGACCTGGGTCTCGTCGTACAGCGGAATCACGTAGCCCTCGCCGAACAGGTGATCCTCGATGGCCTGGATGGCGGCGGTGCGCTTGGCCGGATCGAATTCGAACGCCTGCGCCCGGACGAGCTCGTCGAGCTTGGCGTCGGGGGTATTGGCGTGCAGCTCGTTGGTGGCGCCACTGTCGAAGGCCGTGCGCAGCACGTCGGCTTCCGCGCGCGAGGTCTGGCCCTGCACCAGTGCCCAATTGTCCGGGCGCGCGAGCTGAGTGGCCTCGTAGTCGGTCAGCGAGGTCGCGTTGATCTTCAGTTCGACGCCGGCCTTGCGCCACTGCGACTGCAGCAGTTCCTGCACGGGCTGGGCGACCTGGTAGTACGGCGCGACCCAGATGTCGAGCTGCAGGCGCTTGCCGTCCTTGACGCGGATGCCGTCGCCGCCGGGCCGCCAGCCCGCCGCATCCAGCAGCGACTTCGCCTTGTCCAGGTCGTAGGCGAGGAAGCGGGAGGAGTCGCCGCGGTTCGGAGTGCCCTGCACCAGAATCGATTTCGGCACCGGGTAACTGGGCGACAGGACCGTCTCGTTGATCTCCTGCCGGTTGGTGGCGGCCTGCAGGGCCAGGCGCACGTTCTTGTCCAGGATCGGGGTGACCGAATCCAGTTGGAACGAGAGCTTGTTGGTCTGGCCCTGCACCGGGAACGCCTCGATGACGCCGCCGCCGGCGGTGACCGTCTCCTCGTCGTACGGGGCGATGTTGCGGGCGATGTGCGCCTCGCCGGACTTCAGCGCGCCGACGCGGGTACCGGCCTCGGGCACGGTCTTGAACACGACCTTCTCCAGGTACGCCCGGCCCTGGTGGCCCGCGCCCTCGGGCGCCCAGTTGTAGTCCTCGCGGCGCTTCAGAGTGATGCCGGTGGTGCCCTGCACCGACTCGATCACGAAGGGACCGGAGCCGATCCAATTCTTGGCCTGCCCCTGGCCGTTCAGATCCTGCGCCAGGAAAGGCTTGGCCAGAATCGACCCCGCGCGATAGAACGAAGCCACCTGCAGGAAGCCCACATTCGGTTTGGTGAACGAGACCCGCACGGTGAGCGGATCGATCACCTCGGTGGACTTGTAATCGGAGAAGAAGCGGTCCGGGGGAATTCCCAGCGCCTTGTCGCCCAGTCCGTGCTGATCGTAATTGGCCTTCACCACCGCGGCATCGACCGGATCGCCATTGCTGAAGGTCACGCCCTCGCGCAATGTGAACGTGTAGGTCAATTTGTCGTCGCTGATCGTCCACGACTTCGCCAGCCACGGCTTGATCTCACCGGTCTCGGGATCCTGCCAGGTCAGGCGCTCGGCCAGGTTGTTGGTGACCTGGCTGTTGGACCAGATCGAATTCGTCGGCAGCCAGGCCGTGTACTCGATCGGGTCGTAGAACTTCAGCGTGCCACCGAAAACCGGGTCACCGGCCGGGCCATTTCCCGACGAACCCGAGCCACCGCAGGCGGTCAGCGCCGTCGCGAGGGCAATGGCCACCGTGCCCGTTGCCATGAGCGTGCGGAATCGTTTTATCCTCATCGCGATGATGCGTCCTTCTGCCGTCCTGCGTATCTCCAAGGAGGCTAGGCGCGACCGGGCGATATTCCGCGACTTCCAATCGCCAAGAGTCCCTACACGAATACTGAAGTTTCTCTTGAGCGCATTGGATTCACGGTGAGGAAAATACGGGCGCGGCGGCGATCGCCGGACTCACTCGCGGACGACCTCGTAACGCACGCAGACCAGCTCGCCGTTCTGGGTCGCCTCGACCGTGTTGAGCTCGACCCGCCAGGGCAGCAGGGGAATTCCGGAGCCGAGGGTGACCGGGGCGTAGGAGACGATGATCTCGTCCAGCAGATCGTGGGCGGCGAACTGGGCGGCGAGGTTCCCGCCGCCGACCACCCAGATCTTGCGCCCGGCCGCGGCCTGCTCGAGTTCGGCGTAGATCTCCGGAATCGGGCCGCTGCCGAACCGGATGTCGCGGTCGCTGCGGGTCGCGAAGCGCTGGTGGGTGATGATCCACGCGGGCACGTCGTAGGGCCAGGCGGCGGGGTCGTGGTCGATCACCCACTGATAGGTGTTGGCGCCCATGACGATCGCGCCCACGTCGGCGATGAAGGCGTTGTAGCCGAGCGGGCCGTCGGGATCGGTGTCGCGGGATTCGAGCCAGTCCAGCGAGCTGTTGTCATCGGCCAGGAAGCCGTCGGCGCTGGAACCGGTGTAGTAGCTGGCGAATCCCATGTCGGCCTCTCTACGGTGCGGCGATCGCGGACGGGGCGCTCGAGGCGGCGACCGCGCGCGAGCGACCCAGCGCCAGGCTAGCAATCAATCAGCAAATATCAGCGCAGCGTGGCCCGGCGACGTAGAGCGGTTGATTCACAGAACATTTGGCGAACCCGGCAACCCCTCAGGCCGGGCCGAGGCTGTCGAGCAGGCGTTCGAGCATGCGACCGGCTTCGTCACGGGCACGGGCGGGGTCGTCCGACGCGGCCAGCACGAACGACATGTCGGTCAGGCCGCCGTAGAACATGGCGGCCACGAGCTCGGGCGAGAAGCCGGTCAGCCCTTGCTCTTTCAGCAATTCGACCTGGGCGACCAGCAGGCCCGACAGGGACAGGCGGTCGAGTTCGCGCCAGCGATCCCAGCCCAGCACCGTCGGGCCCTGCACCAGCACGATCTGGCGGTAGTCGCGCTCGGTGCAGACGTCGAGGAAGGTGTTCATCCCGGCGATGGTTTTCTCGCGCAGGCCCGGCGGCGCGCTCATGGCGGCGGCGATGCGTTCGGCGGCGGCGTTCTCCAGATCCGCGAACACCGCCGCGAACAGGCCCTGCTTGCCGCCGAAGTGGTGATAGAGCGCGCCCCGGCTCAACCCCGCCGCGGCGACGAGTTCCTCGGCGGACACGTCCGCGAACGGCCGATCGGCGAACAGCGCCGCGCCCGAACGCACCAGCGCTTCCCGGGTGCTCTGCGCGTATTCCTCGCGCCTGCTCTTGACAGCACTCATACGTCATGGATATCACATACAGTGTGTATGCGAGATACACTCTGTATGTGAGAGGTGGTCCCCCATGGATATGCGAGTGATCGAGACGGACGCGGTGGTCGTCGGCGCGGGGGTGTCCGGGCTCGTGGCCGCACGAGATCTGGTGGCGGCCGGGCGCGAGACGGTGGTGCTGGAGGCGCGCGACCGCGTCGGCGGCCGGTTGCTCAACGCACGACTACCCGGCGGATCACCCATCGAAGTGGGCGGGCAGTGGATCGGCCCCACCCAGCATCGCGCGCTGGCGCTGGTGGCCGAGCTGGGACTGACCACCCACCCCACCTACGACCGGGGCCGCAACATCGTCGAATTGTGCGGTGCGCGAACCACATACACCGGGCGCATTCCGCGGTTGAGTCCGTTCACGCTCGCCGATCTCGCGCTGGGACAGCACCGGATCGCACGCGCCGCCGCGGCGATCGACCCGGCCCGGCCCTGGGACGCCAAACACGCCGAGGAACTCGACGCGCAGACCTTCGGGGGCTGGATTCGGGCTCACTTCCACACCGCGCGCGGGCGCGGATTCATGCGGATTCTCACCCTGGCGGTGTTCGCCACCGAACCGGAGGACCTCTCCGCGCTGTGGGCCCTGTCGTACATCTCGGCGGCGGGCGGCCTGGACGCCCTCATCGAGACGCGCGGTGGCGCGCAACAGGATCGCGTGGTCGGCGGCACCGAACGCATCGCCGTCGAACTCGCCGCGCGCCTGGGCGATCGGGTGCGGCTCGCCCAGCCGGTCGAGCGGATCGAGTGGAGCGACGACGGCGTGCGGGTGACCGCCGACGGGATCGAGGTGCGGGCCCGGCACGCGATCGTCGCGGTGCCGCAGGCGCTCAACGATCGCGTGCGCTACACACCGGCTCTGCCCACGGACCGTGTGATGCTGATGCAGCGCATGCCCGCCGGGCGGGTCATCAAGACCAATACCGTATACGCGACGCCGTTCTGGCGCGCCGACGGGTTCAGCGGACAGGCCAACAGCGACCTGCGCTTGATCAGCACGGTGTTCGACAACACGCCCCCGGACGGGACCCCCGGGGTGCTGGTCGGGTTCTTCGAGGGCCGCGCCGCCGACGTCGCCGCCCGCATGTCGCCCGCCGAACGGAGACAGCAGGTGATCGACGACCTGACGGGGTACTTCGGGCCGGCCGCCGCCGACCCCATCGACTACATCGAACAGGATTGGGCCGCAGAGGAATACACCCGTGGCTGCTACGGGGCGTTCACCACACCCCAGGCCCTGACCAGCTTCGGCCGGGCGCTGCGCACACCGGTCGGCCCCCTGCACTGGGCCGGATCCGAGACCGCGGTGACCTGGACGGGCTACATAGACGGCGCGATCGAGGCCGGGCAACGCGCGGCCGCGGAGGTAGTGACCGCATCGGCGGCGAACCTACCCGTCGCACACTGAGGAAACCGGCCTCAGGCTCGGCCCGCTGTCATTCCGCCGTCGACCACGAACTCCGCCCCGTTGCAGTAGCTCGACTCCTCGCTCGCCAGGAACACGACCATCGGGGTCACCTCGGCGGGAGAACCCAAGCGGGCGAGGGGATTCGCGGCGCGATCGACAGGGGCGTCCTCGGGCGCGCCGAGCATCGGGGTCAGGATGCCGCCGGGGTGCACGGAATTCACGCGGACGCCGTGCGGGGCCAACTCCAGGGCGGCCGACTTGGTGAGCCCGCGCACGCCGAACTTCGACGCGGTGTAGCCGTGCACTCCGGGGACGCCCTGGATCCCGGCGGCCGAGGAGATGTTCACGACCGACGCCGGGGCCGCGGCCACGAGGGCATCCCGCGCCGCGGTCAGGCCCAGGAACGGGCCGGTGAGATTGATGGCGATGATGTTGTTCCACTGTTTTTCGGTGTACGTGCCGAGCGGGCCGCCGTCGAGAATGCCCGCGTTGTTGACCAGCACGTTGAGCGCGCCGAAGCGGTCCACGGTGGCCGCGACCGCCGCCTCCCAGTCGGCGAGGCGGGTGACGTCCAGGTGCACGGACGCGGCGCGGTCGCCGAGTTCGGCGGCCAGCCGGGCCGCGGCGTCATCGGCGATATCGCCCAGCATCACCGCGGCGCCCTCGGCGATGAAGGCCCGCGCGTGCGAGGCGCCCATCCCCGACGCCGCTCCGCTGATCAGGGCCACCCGTCCGGTCAATCGTCCGGTCATCGTTCAGTTCTCCTTCGACGTCGAGATGCCAACGGCGGCTTCCCGATCGGACAGAAGTAGAACATGTTTCAATCGGTAGTTCAATCATTGATTGAACGAAGGCGGGCGGCTAGCGGCCGAAGGGCCACAGCTTGCGCCCGGGCCGTTCGGCCGCGCACGCGCAGCGGCCCGCCTTCGGCACGTCGCCCAGGACCTGCTCGACGTGGTTTCCGCACCCGGTGAAACCGGGTTTGCCGCAGGTGCGGCAGGTGATTCGCTGACACATGGGGGTTCGTCTCCTGATTGGTCGATATCGTTCGGGAACGCGGCCGCTGATCGGTTGCGGCCGTCCGGCTTTCGCGCCGCGGAAATCACCCGGCGGTGCCGGCGTGCCAGGTGCGGTAGCCGCCGTCGAGATTCACCGCGTCCCGGCCCAGCTGGGTGAGCAGCCGGGTGGCGCTGTTGCCGCGCTGCCCGACCTGACAGAACGCGAGCACGGGACCGGCGGGGATCTCGTCCGCGCGCTCGCGCAGCTCGTCCAGCGGGATGTTGCGGGCACCCGGAATCGAGCCACCCTCGAACTCCCCCGGCGAGCGCACGTCGACCAGCTGTGCGCCGTTCGCGACGGCCTTGTCGACCTCGTGCCACTGCGCGGTGCGCACGCCGCCGGTGCGCAGGTTGTCGGCCATGTACCCGAGCATGTTCACCGGATCCTTGGCCGAGCCGAACTGCGGCGCGTACGCGAGTTCGAGATCGAGCAGGCGCGAGGCGCGGATGCCGCCGGCCATCGCGGTGGCCAGCACGTCGATCCGCTTGTCGACACCGTCGCCGCCGACCGCCTGCGCGCCCAGGATCTCATCGGTCTCGGGATCGACCAGCAGTTTGATCGACAGTGCCCGGGCGCCCGGGTAGTACCCGGCGTGCGCCATCGGATGGGCGTGCAGCGCACGGTAGGGCCGACCGGCCGCCACCAGGCGCTTCTCGCTCCAGCCCGTCATGGCCGCGGTGAGCTCGAAGACGCCGACGATGGCGGTGCCCCGGGCGGGCGGGTCGGTCACGGGCAGCCCGGCGATGATGTCGGCGACCGAACGACCCTGGCGATTCGCCGTGTTGGCCAACGGAATCAGCGCGCCCTGGCCGCTCACCGCGTCCCGCTTCTCGACCACGTCGCCGACCGCGTAGACGTGGGGCGCGGACGTACGCAGCCGATCGTCGACGACGATGCCGCCGCCGGAACCGATCTCCAGCCCGGCCGCGCGCGCCAGGGCGCTCTCCGGGCGCACCCCGATCGCCATGACCACCAGCTCGGCCGGCACCACGCGCTGATCGGACAGCGTCACGCTGTCGGCGTCGATACGCTCGAGTTCGACGCCCGTCTCCAATCGGATTCCGCGCCCGCGCATCTCGGCCGCGACCGGGGCCGCCATCTCCGGATCCAGCGGGCCGAGCACCTGATCGCCGCGCTCGACCACGGTGGTCGAAATGCCACGGCGGGTGAGGTTCTCGGCCATTTCGACGCCGATGAATCCCGCGCCGACGACGACGGCGGTCCGCGCCCGCCCGGCCGCGTCGGCCAGGCGATCCACGTCCGCGACATCGCGCAGGACCAGGGCGCGCTCCACGCCGGGCAGGGGCGGCACGATCGCCGAGGCGCCGGTGCTGAGCACCAGCTCGTCATAGGACTCGGTCGACTCCCGGCCCGAATCCAGGTCCCGCACCCGCACGATGCGCGCGGCCGGGTCGATCGCGACGGCCTCGTGCCGCACCCGCACATCCAGGCGGAAGCGCGCGGCGAGCAACTCGGGGGTCTGCAAAAGCAGCGCCTCGCGCTCCTCGATCACCCCGCCGACGTAGTACGGCAGTCCGCAATTGGCGAACGACACGTGCGCGCCGCGCTCGAGCACCACGATCTCCGCGGTCTCGTCGAGCCGCCGCAGTCGCGTCGCAGCCGACATGCCACCGGCCACACCACCGACGATCACAACCTTCATCTCGCACCTCCTCGCGGGGAAGACCCGCGCTGTTCATACCCCCTGGGGTATCCGACTCGACTTCGACCATACCCCCGGGGGTATACTTCGAGTACGTGATCCCCGCCTCCCCCGAGCCTTACCCGGCCGGTGAGTTCCGACACGGAGGAGGTCGTTGGCATACCCCTAGGGGTATCTTTATTCGATAGTCGGGCTGGCCGGAACAGCCCGGATCCACTGCTCAGGAGGCAGAGATGGTCGGCGACGAACAAGCCACCGCCGCGGTTCTCAATCGGCTGCGCCGCGCACAGGGTCAGCTCGCCGGGGTCATCACCATGATCGAACAGGGGCGCGACTGCAAGGACGTGGTCACCCAGCTCGCGGCGGTCTCGCGCGCCCTCGACCGCGCGGGGTTCAAGATCGTGGCCAGCGGCCTGCGCGAATGCCTCACGGGCGAGGGCGCCGAGGGGCGCGAGCCGCTGACCGAGGCCGAACTGGAGAAGCTTTTCCTCGCACTGGCCTAGCGCGCCGCCGCTCGACACGGTGGAGTGAATCCACAACGGCCGGAAGCCGACCCGGACCGGCTCGGACGGAAGTCAGTGCACGGCAGCAAGATCCGGGTGCACCGCCGCGGACGTCAGCGAGCGACCACCCGGGTCAGAGCATCGGCAAGTCGGGCGGGAGTTGCAGAGCGACGGTCAGCAGCGACTGCACCCGGGCCGCGATAATGCTGAGCAGCCCGTTCATCTCGCTGGGGGCGACCTCGGCGGCGGTTTGCAGCGACTTGAGGTCGGTGTCTATGCGGGCCAGCATCTCGGCGACGTCGTCGGGCTGGGAATTGAGCGCCTTGGCGATCTCCTCGAGCGAGATGCCCTGCGCCTCCAGGGTCTGGATGAGGTGGATGCGCTCGACGTCGGCCGGATCGTACATCCGGTAGTTGCCCGCGGTGCGTTCGGCGGGAACGAGCAGTCCCAGGCTGGTGTAGTAGTCGATGGTGCGGGAGCTGACCTCGGCACGGGTGGCGAGTTCTCCGATTCTGACCAGGCCCTCCGGCATCAGCACCTCCATCCTCGAAAGATCTCAACCATACAGCGATCCGAGTCACCGTCCGGCGTCCGAACCACGATCACGGGCCCGTGCGGGCGCCGTTCGCACCCGGACAACCTTACAGTGCCGCGTGCTACTGTGGCCTGCAGGTGGGGCGCGGCATGTCCGATCGGCCTGTGTGGTCGCCGCGCGGGGGTCTCACCGGCAGGGCATCGACCCTGTTCTCGGCGTAATGAAACATCCGAAGGAGACCAAGCACGTGGCAATCGACCACACCCGGCCCGCCCGATCGACGAGCACCGAACGGCGGAGCAGATGACGACGATTACCACCGCGATGGATTCGACCACCACGAATCTCGCACTGCTACCGGGCTTCCTGGACCCGGTGAACCTGCTCAACTCCTTCGGCACCTGGATGCTGGTCGGCCTGCTCGCGGTCGTCTTCATCGAATCCGGCCTGCTGTTCCCGCTGCTGCCCGGTGACTCGCTGCTGTTCACCGCCGGATTGATCGCGGCCTCCAAATCGACCGAGATCGAGCCCTTCGCGCCGATCGAGGTGCTGCTCATCCTGATTCCGCTCGCCGCCATCGCGGGCGATCAGGTCGGATATCTCATCGGCGCGCGCGGCGGCACCGCGCTGTTCAAGAGCGACGACGCCCGCTTCTTCAAGAAGTCCTACATCGACGAATCGCACGCGTTCTTCGTCAAACACGGGCCCATCACCATCGTGCTGGCGCGCTTCGTGCCCATCGTGCGCACCTTCGCGCCGGTCGTGGCCGGCGCGGCCAAGATGAAGTACCGGGTCTTCGTGACCTACAACATCATCGGCGGCGTGCTGTGGGGCTCGGGCCTGACCTACCTGGGCTACCTGCTCGGTCAGATCGCCGCGGTGCGCGACAACATCGACCTGATCTTCCTGGTGATCGTGGCCATATCGGTGCTGCCGATCGTGTACGAGGTGGTCAAGCGCTCGATCGCCACCCGCAAGGCCCGGGCGGCGGCCGAATCTGAGTCGGTGCACTGACGATCGACCCCGAAAGGCCCTGCCCGCGAGCGAGATCGGCGGGCAGGGCCTTTGCGCGTCTCCGGGCTACTGCAGGGCGAAGCGCAGCAGGGCCTGCATGTCACCCTGCTTGATCTTGCCCTTGCGATCGACGACCTCGAGCTGCCAGGCCGGGCCGTTGCGGAACGCGCGGGCGATGGCGTTGGCGTTGTCCCCGCCCAGCAGCGACGGCCAGATGTCGGCCACCTGCTGGGTGCCGCCGCCGGTCGCGTCGTAGATCTTGAACGAGACGTTGTTCGCCTTCTCGAAGCTCGAGCCCTTCTTGAACGCGGCCGCGACGAACACGATCGAGTCGATGCCGCCGGGCACGTCGGCGAAGGTCACGTGCACGGTCTCGTCGTCACCCGCGGCCGCGCCGGTCTGCTCGTCGCCGCTGTGCAGCACCGACCCGTTGCCCAGCGGATCCAGCGAATCCAGGCCCGCGAACCGCACCGGTTCGCTGCCCTGCATCAGAATCGCGATCAGATCCAGATCCACGCCCTTCTTCCGCCGGGCGATGCCGAGCAGCCCGCCGCTGGCGCCGGCCGAGGGGTCCCAGCTGACGCCGACACTCATCTTGCTGATGCCCGCGAGATCGGCGGCACCGTCTTCTTTTCTGAGCGTGATCACGAACTCAACCTGTCTTCTCGTCGAAATATCTTGTGGAACAGTGGATATGGACTTGTCAGACCGCCGCCGCGGGGAGCAGCCGCTCGAGCACGTCGGTGAGGGTGACGAGCCCGATCAGGCCGCCGGGTCCAGCGACGACGCCGATGTGACCGCGGGTCTCGCGCATGACGCCCAGGGCCTCGTAGACCGGCAGAGCCGCGTCGAAGCGCAGCACCGGGCGCATGAGATCACGCGCCACGGTGGTGTCGGGCACGCCCAGACTGTCGCGCACGTGCAGCACGCCGATCAGTTCGTCGCCTTCGCGCACGAACAGGCGCAGATGCCCCGTCGAGCGCGAGACCCGCTGGATCGTGCGCGCGTCCGCATCCGGCGCCACGGCGCTCGGGTCGGTGTTCGGGCGCACGATGTCACCGACGGTCAGCGCTTCGAGTTCGAGTGCCGCGGTGAGGTTTCCGCGATAGCGCTCGTCGAGCGTGCCCGCGGTGGCGGAGTGCTCGATCAGATGCCGTAGCGCGGCGGGGTCCTGACCCGCGTCGACCTCGTCGACCGGGGTGACGCCCACGCGCACCAGGCACCAGTTCGCGAGCCGGTTGAGCGCGGACAGCAGCGGCCGGGTGAGCCACATGAACGCGCGCATCGGCAGCGCCAGCAGAATGGCCGATCGCTCGGGATGCGCGATCGCCCACGACTTGGGCGCCATCTCCCCCACCACCAGGTGCAGGAACGTCACGACGATCAGGGCGAGCACGAAACCGGCGACGTCCGCCAGCCACAGCGGCGCGCCCAGCGTCTCGATGAGCGGGGTGATCCAGTGGTGCACGGCGGGTTTGGTGATGGCGCCGAGCGCCAGCGTGCACACCGTGATGCCCAGCTGCGACCCCGCCAGCAGCACCGACAGTTCCGAGGCGCTGCGCAGCGCGGCCCGCGCCGGAGCGCTGGTCGCGGCCGCGTCCTCGAGCCGATGCTTGCGCGCCGCGATGAGCGCGAATTCCACCGCGACGAAGAACGCGCTGGCGCTGATCAATCCGATGGTGATGACCACCACGACCCAGGGATTACTCATCGCCACTCACCTCCGCGTCGACCGCCGGGGTGATCAGCACGCGCGAGGGCACCCGCTTGTGCACCTGCCGCACCCGCGCCAGCACCGTCCGCCGGCGCGGATGTTCGGCCAGGAGTTCGGACGCCTCGGGTTCGAGCTCGATCTCCACGGTGTCGCCGACCTCGGGCAGGCCGCCGAAACGCGTGATCACCAATCCGGCCAGGGTTTCGTAATCCCCCTCGGGCAGTTCGAGGTTCAACAGCCTCGACACCTCGTCCAGGTGCAGGTCGCCGGCGACGAGCCAGCCGCCGTCGACCGGCACCACGTCGTCGTTGACTTCCGGATCGTGTTCGTCGTCGATCTCGCCGACCAGTTCCTCGGCGATGTCCTCGATGGTGACCACGCCCGCGAAGCCGCCGTACTCGTCGATGACCAGGGCCATTTCCTTTTTCGCGGCGGTGATCGCGGTGACGACATCGGGCAGCGACAGCGACTCGGGCACCATGACCGCCTCGCGGCAGTGCTGACCCGCGCGCTCGTCCGGGTCGACGTCCAGCAGGTCGTGCAGATGAATGATGCCGCGCAGGTCGTCGCTGGTCTCCCCGGTCACCGGGTAGCGGGTGTGGCCGGTGCTCATGCGATCGCGCACCGCGCCCACCGTGTCCCCGGCCGCGACGACATCCACCCGGGCGCGGGGGATCATCGCGTGCTCGGCGGTGCGCGTGGGGAAGTCGAGTATGCGGTCCAGCAGCGTCGACAACTCCGGGGGCAATTCGCCCGCGTTGCGCGAGGCCGCGACGATGTGTTCGAGATCCCTCGGGGTCGCCGAATGCTCGACATCGTGGACCGGTTCGATGCGCAGCGCGCGCAGCAGCACGTTGGCCGACTGGTCGAAAAGCTTGATGAGCCAGCCGAAGACCTTCAGGTACATGGTCGTCGACAGCGCCAGGGCCCGGGCCACCGGTTCGGGACGAGCGATGGCGAGGTTCTTCGGGAACAGCTCGCCGAAGACCATCTGCACGACGGTCGAGAACAGCACGGCCAGGATCGCGCCCACCGCGATGCCGACGCCGGTCGGCACGCCCACCCCGCCCAGCAGTTCGCCGAGGCCGCGACCGATGAGCGGTTCGGCGACGTAACCGACCAGCAGACCGGTCACGGTGATGCCGAGTTGCGCGCCGGACAGCATGAACGAGGTCCGTCTGGTCACCGCCAGGGCGCGGCCGGACGCCGCGTCCCCGGCTTCGGCGCGGGCCTTGAGCCGCGAGCGGTCCACGGCCATGTACGCGAATTCCTGGGCCACGAAGTAGCCGGTCAGCGCGGTAATCGCCAGGACGACGAGAACACCGAGTCCAACACTCAGCGCGGTGAGCACGGCGTCACCCCCGTGGAGGGAAAGCCGCGATCAGCTCGGGGCGGGTTGGGTAATCGGTATTTGCGCTTCGCGCGTCTCATCTGCTCGCTTCTGTGAGATGTCCGTATTGCCGGGTGTATCCGACGCTAACACGGACGATCGAACTGTTCGGGACATGAAACCGCTTGTCACGCCCCATTTCCGCACCGGCCGAGCGGCGAGCGCCACGCGGGTTGACCGCGCTCGCCGCCGGCCGGGTGTCAGGACCGAATCCTCAGAGCCCGACGCCGAAGTCGCGGGCGATGCCCTCGAGGCCGGAGGCGTAGCCCTGGCCGATGGCGCGGAACTTCCACTCGGCGCCGTTGCGGTACAGCTCGCCGAAGACCATGGCGGTCTCGGTCGAGGC
>NZ_JBSFNO010000047.1:0-63218 GCF_053981095.1 Nocardia sp. NPDC003693 | reverse complement strand
TCTCGGGGGCAGCGTCTCGCGAACCCGGCACAACGGCTCGCGTTGACTGCCACCGAGCGCGGGTGCACGCGCCCGGGATGCGATGCGCCAGCGAGCCGCGCGGCCGTGCACCACATCCGAGAATGGGCCGATGGCGGCGAAACGGACATCGAGAACCTGACCTTCGCGTGCGATGCCTGCCACGCCCAAGTCAATACCGGCCCGAACGGGTGGGAAACCGTTGTGATGGGCGAGGATTCGGAGAATCCAGGCAAGACCGGATGGATCCCACCACCACATATCGACCCGGCTCGGAGACCTCGTGTGAATTTCCGTCATCATCCCCAGTTTCCGGGTATCCCCGCGCGATGGCGCTGCTAGCCACCTCACCCGGTCGCAGCTCCCCGCTCACTGCTTTCCACGCTGCCTCTTCGGCTTTCCCATGCCGAAGAGGCTTTCGCGCGCCGACACACCCCCACCCCCTTGGCGTCGAACCCACCCGAACTCCACCACCAGCACCGGGCACTCCCACACGGCGACTCTGCCAGCGACCACAGCCCCGGCCTGATATCCGTCCTACTGCTCTACGCACTTTCGTTCACGGCATCATCGGCCTTCGACGCCGAACGGGCACGCGCCCACCCGCCTTCGCTATGGCCCGGCCATCCCACCCGGACAGCCGGTGCGGCCACACGAATCAGTGTTCACGCCCGTGGCCGACGTAGCCCACACCCGAACCACCCCAGCGGCTTCCAGCGGAGTTCGGGAGAGCAGGCAAAACAGATGCGACCGTGCTGGTTACCTCGCCTGCCGTACCCGACTTCTGGCTCCCCAGCCGGGAGCGCGTTCACCCTTCCAGCCGGGTCGACCGGCCGTGGGAACCTTCTCGAGACCTACAGACAAAGACTCGGCATCAGCACAATGTGGTGATGTCTATGGCGGTGATTGCCGCGCCCGGCGCGGGGTCGCGAACTCGGCCACGCATCCGAGGGCTTCGATCCCGCCTATCGGCCCGGGAGGGCTGGAACCGCCGCCGAGGCACCCAATCCGGCCCGGCTGGTACTCCGTTATCCAGGCGTCCTTCCCCCGGTAGGGCACCCAACCGCCGCCGAGGCACCCGACGTGCCCATGCTGGTACTCCGTTCTCGAGGCGTCGTTTTCTGCGGTAGGTCACGCGACCGCTACCGAGTCTCCCGAGGTGCCCCGCTGGTACTCCGTTATCCAGGCATCTTCCCCCGGTAGGGCTCCCAACTGTGATCGAGACACCCAACCGCCGGTAATCCGTCATCCCAGACGCCCTCTCCCACACCGCTGGAACCGCAGCCGAGCCCTACCCCACCCCCATCACATCCCGATGAATCCGCCCCACGATCTCCCCTAGTTCCCAACTCGAATCGATCCGCACCTCATCAACGAACCCCAGCGGCTGCCAGCCGTGATACCACCCCGCCATCTCAGCAGCGCCGAACTCACTCGCCTGCGCACGTCCCGCGTGCCGAGTCAGCGTCTCCTCGAATGTCAGGTCGAAGCTGTAGTGAAACGCGTAATCGGCTACCTCGGACAGCTTTTGAAGCATGCGACCGTAATGGCCGACGCTGAGAATGCCCTCCACCACGACCACCAGATCGCGCGTCAGGCCGAATGTCGCTATCTGCCCGATCAATTCGACATTGCTCGCCGACGGAGTGTCGTATTCCCGCAGCATGCGCCGGCGAACCACGTCCTGTGGCACCAGCAGGCATCGGCCCCGTGGAAAGAGCCGCTGGACCGCCTCGGCCACGGTGGACTTCCCCGATCCCGAGTTACCGCGGATGACCACGAGCACGCTCATCGGGCGCAGCGGGTCGAGAGGATGTGGGTGAGCTTGGCCAGAAAGCGCGGTAGGTGGGGATCCGAGATGGGAGCGTCGGCAATGGGATACCAAGCACCGGAGGCGAATTCGGAGGGGTCGAGGGGGTAGGGGGTGGTGTGGCGCCCGCGGATCACGTGCCAGAGGCTGATGTCGGTGTGCGGGGCGGGAAGGCTCACGGGGGTGACCGTCAGGAAGAACGGCGTCTCGCCGACCACGTCGAAATCGGGGGTCAGGTTCAGCTCTTCGCGAGCTTCGCGGCGCGCGGCCGACAGCGGGTGTTCACCGGGATCCACGTGTCCGCCCATGGGCAGGTTCATGCCGGATTTCAGATGGTGTCCGAGATAGATGGCTCGGGCGTCCGGGTCTATCAGGACCGTGTAGACGACCAGGTGCGGTGACGGGGTCGCCGGCGGAATGCGGCGGTGGATGTCGTCGGTGGCGGCCAGCCAGGTGAGAGTTTCTCCGATATGGCGCTTTTCGCGATCATCCCAGGGTTCGATGGCGGCGACCAGCTCGGCTACGGCGGCGGTGAGGGCGCGCATGAGTGAGCACGGTATCGGCCGGGTCCGACAGATCGCGCGCGCCGACTCACCGGCGGCGCGTCAGCGGATGGCGACGCGCGCGCCCGCGGCTTCCAATTTGTACCGGGCGTTCTCGGCCGCGTCCTGGCTGACGGCTTCGAGGATGGGCTTGGGCGCGGATTCCACCAGATCCTTCGCCTCCTTGAGCCCGAGGCCGGGGATGAGTTCGCGCATCGCCTTGATGACCTGGATCTTCTTGTCTCCGAAGGATTCCAGGATGAGATCGAATTCGGTCTTCTCCTCGGGCGCATCGGCCACCGCGGCCGCGCTGTCGCCGGGAATCGGCGCGAGCGGGATGGCGGCGGACACGTCGAATTGATTCTCGAAGGCTTTCAGGAATTCGGAAAGCTCCAGCAGCGTCATGTCTTTGAAGACATTCAGCAGTTCTTCGATGGTCATCTTGGCCATGATGTACCCCTTGCAGCGCTGACCAGGCGGTACATCAATCATAGGTGCCGATTCCGCGCTGCGGCGCGGCCCGAGGTCTCAGTTCCGCACGGCCTCCAGCGTGCCAAGGTATTCGCGTTCGGCGGCCGAGAGCGCTCGCGGGGCACCGTCCTCGATCGTGACTAGGGTGGAAGTCGCTGCGAGGTAGGAGAATTGCTCGTCGCGGATTTCGTGGGTGAGCGTGAACGACGTGGTGCCGATGCGCTCGACCGCGGTGGTCACCGTGACCGGTTCGGAACGAAAGACCAGCGGCATGCGGTAGGTCAGTCGCTGATTGGCGACCACCACGCGCCACGATCGCGAGTCGTGGCGCGCGAGCAGGTCCGCGCGGGCTTCGTCGAGGTACTGCGCGAAGACCACGTTGTTCAGGTGCTGCAGTGCGTCCATGTCGGTTCGGCGCAGCTGAATGGCGTAGGTGTGCATCAGGCACTCAACTCCTCGAGCATGGCGCGTTCCTCGTCCTGCAGTGGGCGCGAGCGCTGGGTGACCGTGTCGAAGGCGACCATGGTGCAGGTGGCGGTGGAGTACAGCACGTCCTCGTCCCGGATTTCCTGCATGAGCGTGAAGGACGATCCGCCGAGTTTGGACACCCAGGTTTCCACGCGCACCGGCTCGGGCCGGTAGCGCAGCGGCGTCAGGTAGTCGATGTCCATCTGCGCGACCACGCACGATCCCGACAGTCCACCGCGCTGCCGGAAGACGTCGATCCGGGTTTCCTCCAGGTAGCGCAGGTGAACGGCGTTGTGCACATGCCCGTCCGCATCCATGTCGGACCACCGCAGCGGGCACAGGTAGAGGTGTCGAGACATTCGGCATTCATACCATCGGTCAGTGTGCGAGCTTGAGGCCGACCACGCCGCCCACGATCAGGACCAGCAGCGCGATCTTCACCGCCGACGCGCTCTCGTCGCCGGTGATCATCGCGTAGGTGACCGTCAGCACCGCGCCGATGCCCACCCACACGGCGTACGAGGTGCCGGGCGGCAGGGTGCGCATGGCATAGGCGAGTCCGGCCATGGAAGCCACGAGTGCGGCCGCGAATACCGCCGAGGGGCCGAGTTTGGTGAATCCTTCGGTCTTTCCGAGAGCGGTCGCCCACACGGCCTCGAATACGCCGGAAATTACGAGCACCAACCACGCCATGACAACAATCCCCTTTCAGGAACTACCGTCTTGTCAGGTCTGGGTACGGTCGCAATCGTCCAGTGAACCGCGGTGCGCGATCCCCTTCGACCGTACCCAATGGATCGGCCCACAGGTGGAGACACTCCTCACCATTGCCCTTCGAGCGCGGTGAGCAGCCTGAAATCAGGACGAAATCGACCGGCTAACTACCGGTTCCGGGCGCCGGGTCCTCGAGCAGCCGCTTGGGATGCATGCCGTCCACCTGGCCGATGAACGGCGGGTGGATGCTGTAGCCGAGCATGCGGCGGATGTCCTCGTCGACCACGCGGGCGATCTCGCGCGGGGTGGACAGGGTGAACGCCTCCTGCGGGCGCAACCAGGGTTCGCAGTACTGGGCCGTGGCCGCGAGCCGGGGCGCGCTCGAGCGATTGGGTCCGCCGCCGTGCCACAGCGTGCCGAGGAAGAACACGCACGAGCCCGCGGACATCACGACCGGCCGCCGATCCGCCGAATTCGGTTGCGGCAGTTCCGAACCCCACAGGTGACTACCGGGCACGATTTCGGTGGCGCCGTTCTCGGCGGTGAAATCGTCGATGGCCCAGATGGTCGCGGCGGAGAGCGCGGGGCGCGGGCGCGGCAGCGGGTAGAAGCCGTCGTCGGTGTGCAGCATCTGGGCCGCCTCACCGGGCAGGATGTTGATGATCTGCAGCATGGACAGCAGGTAGTTGGGCATGAGCAGCCGGTCGAGCAGCGCCAGCACTCGCGGATGGGCGGCCATGCGATCGCAGGTGCGGGTCTTGTTCAGGACGCTGTACACGCGCTGGGTGGCGTGGCCTTCGAAGTTGTTGCGGCCCTTGAGATCCAGCAGTGGGTCCACGTCGGCGCGAATGGCGCGCAGCTCGGCCGCGGTGAGCAGGTCCGGCAGGATGACGTACCCGTCGCGCAGGACCGCCTCGACGTCGGCGTCGGCCACGGCGGGATCCACGCTCTGGCCGCTGCTGTGCGTGCGGCGGTACTTTCCGGCCAGGTCACCGGCCATATCGGTGACGGAGGAGACTTCGGCGCCCACGGCGTTCCCCTTTACATAACTGAGTTCTGTTATGGTTCGGAGCATGGCACGGGCTCCCCTGGGACGTCAACAACTATTGGACGCCGCGCGCGCGGAGATTCTCGCCGGGAACGGCCTGGTGGATCTCAACGCCCTCAAACGCCGATCCGGGCTGAGTACCGGCGCGCTCTATCACCATTTCGGCTCCAAAGCCGGTCTGCTGGTGGCCATCTACGAGGAGTTCCACGCCGGACTCGTGGCCGCCATCGCCGACGAGACACTCCCCGAGGGCGCGGGCTGGGCCGTGCGCGAACATGCCCGCACTCGCAATTTCGTGGCCTACCATTTCGCCGACCCGCTCTCGGGATTGCTGCTCGGGCGGATCGGCACCGCACCGGAGGTCGCCGAACTCGAGGCCGCGGCCCTCGAGCGCATCATCGAATCCGCGGGCCGCAATATCGAGCTCGGTCAGCGCAGCGGTGAACTCGACGCGACCATCGATCCCGGCCTGGCCGGGGCCTGCGTCATGGGCGCACTGCGGCACGGCATCGCCGAGCAACTTCGCCGCGATCCCCGCCCGACGGTGGAGCAGTCGACCGCCGAACTGTGGCGCTTCATCGCCGCCGCGGTGGGCGCGAAGTAGACACGGACACCGCATGCCCCGGCTCTACCTGCGGCTATGGGCAATGCCACACGATATTTCCGTCTGCCAGAAGCGGCGTATACCGTGGAGCGCGGCACCAGTGTCCACACCGAACGGGACCCATGGGTAATACCGCTGCACTGCTCAAAGCGTGGTGGCGAGATCCGGTCGACCACCGCTGGCTAACTCATGTGCTGGCCGCACATTCGATGTTGCCGCTGCAACGCGCCGTCGTCGGCATGGGCGGACTGCTGCTGGCGTTCATCGCCGGGGCGGCCGCGATATCCACCGCCGGGCCGCAGCACCCCGCCGGAACGGTGACCATGTGGGGCATAGCGGCCGGCGCGCTGCTGTGGGCGCTGCGCTGGTGGTTGCTGCCGTGGCCGAGCGAACGGGAATCGCTGCTGCTGTTCGCCGCGGCCGACGGCATGATCACCCTGGCCTGCCTCCTGGATTCCAATCGGGTGTACGGGGCGCTGGGCGCCATGCTGCTGGTGGTCACCGGCGGCTATCTCACCTTCTTCCACAGTCCGAAAGTGCTTGCCGCGCATGCGGCCTGGTCCCTGGCCTCGGTGCTGGTGCTGTCCGCGCGGATGGCCGCGGGCCCCGAGGATCTCCCGCTCGCGGTCGCCATCGTGCTGACCATGGTGAGCGCGGTCGTGGTGACGCTGCCGTCGCTGCAGTTCATGTTCTGGCTCGTGCGGATGGAATCGCTGTCCGATCCGCTGACCCGGCTGCTCAATCGGCGCGGACTGGAGTTCCATCTGTCGGGGATGTTCGGGGTGCAGGATCAACCCGGCATCTGCGTCATGGTCGCGGACCTCGACCAGTTCAAGGGCGTGAACGATCTGCTCGGCCATCCCGCGGGCGATCGGGTGCTCATCCGCACCGCCGAACTGCTCTCCTCGCTCGCCGGGGAGGGGCTGGTGGTCTCCCGCACCGGCGGGGAGGAGTTCGCGCTGGTCGGGTATCTCGACCCGGAGGCCGCGCTGGCGCAGGCCGAGACCGTGCGGAACGCGGTGGCCTCGGATCCGGACATCCCGGTGACGGTGAGCATCGGCATCGCGGCCTACGACGGGCGCACCGGGCATCGCCGGCCCACCCCCGACGAGCTGCTTCGGCGGGCGGACACCGCCATGTACCGGGCCAAACGCGGGGGCGGGAATCAGGTCTTCGTCTGCGATCGGACGTCGCCGCCGGTCGGCGGGCGCTGAATCGGCAGCGGGCGGCCAGCGGACACCGGATCAGCGCGAACGGGATATCACCCCGGCGGGTTCGGGTGTCCAGTCCAGGATCGGCGCCAGCGCCCGCAGCTGCGCCGACGCGGGCAGCGCGCGCATGAGGGTGTCGCGCAGTGTGGCCAGTACCGGGTTCGCCGTCTGCGCGACCGTGCCGATGCGCGCGGATCGGTCGGCGATCATCCGGGTGCGCGGGCGGCGTTCGGCGTCGTAGGCGGCCGGCGCGCCGCCCGAGTCGGCGACGCGGGCGAGCACCACCGCGTCCTCGAGCGCTTGGCAGGCGCCCTGCCCGAGGTTGGGGGTCATGGCGTGCGCGGCGTCCCCGATCAGCGCCAGCCGCCCGCGGACGTAGGTCGGCAGGGGCGGTAGTTCGTAGATGTCGTTGCGCAGCACCGCGTCCGGATCCGCCGCGGCCAGCAGCGCGGGAATGGGCGCGTGCCAGTCGCGGAAGCGGCGGCGGAGTTCGGGGAGACCGCCGTCGGGGGCTCCGGCGGCGGTATTCGCCGCGGCGAAGCAGTACACCCGGCCGTCCGCGAGGGCGGCGTAGCCGAAACGTTCACCGCGACCCCAGCTTTCACCCAGATCGCCGATCGGTTCGGCGGGGGTGACCACCACGCGCCAGGCGGTGTAGCCGCTGTAGCGGGGTTCGACCGCGCCGCAGACGGCGCGGCGAACCACGCTGTGAATGCCGTCCGCGCCGACGACGACGTCGCCGCGCGAGGTTCCCGCCGAATGGCGCACCGAACCGTCGGCATCGGCCTCGGCCACGGAAATGCCGGTGCGCAGGGCGGATTCGGGGACCGCCGCGCGCAGGATGTCCAGCAGATCCGCCCGGTGCAGGACGACGGGGGCGCCGTACCGGGCGCGCAGGGCGGCGGTATCGGTGCGCGAGAGCCATCGCCCCCGGGCATCGCGGATACCGGCGGCGCCGTCCTCGATGGCCCGCTCCCGTACCCGATCACCGACGCCGATGTCGTCGAGGGCCCGAAGGGCATTGGACCACAGCGAGATTCCCGCGCCGACCGCGGTCAGGTGCGGGGCCCGCTCGAGCACCTCGACCTCCCAGCCCCGGCGATCGAACGCGATGGCCGATGCGAGACCGGCGATTCCGCCGCCGACGATGAGCGCTTTCGACATGGCGCACTTCCCTCCGAATCTCGGCTCCGCACTGGGGAGCCCGATACGAGGAATCTACTACAGGTGTAGTTCGAAAACTACGTATGTAGTGGAATTCACTACTGATGTAGTGTCCCGGTATGCCTACCAAGCGGGAACTGATCCTCGACGGCGCGATCGAGGTGCTCGGCGCCAGCGGTCCGCGCGCGCTCACGCACCGGGCGGTGGACACCGCCGCCGAGATGCCCGCCGGATCGGCGTCCAATTACTTCCGCACCCGCGAGGCCCTGCTGTGCGGCATCGCCGAACGCCTCGAGGAACGCGACTACGCCGACTGGAACGCCCTGAGCCGGGCGCCCGCACCCACCACGGTCGCCCAGCTCGTCGACGGCTTCGCCATCCTGCTCACCCACGCGGTCACCACCGACCGCACCCGCACCCTGGCCCGCTACGCACTGTTCCTCGAGGCGGGCAGCGTCCCCGCGCTCGGGGAGAGCGTGCGGCGCGGGCGCGAACGGCTGACCGCGTGGATCGCCGGCATGATCAGCAATGTCGCACCCGGCAGTACCGACGCCAAGCTGCTCGTCGATTACCTGGACGGTGCCGCACTGCATGAATTGACCAGCCCCGCCGTGAATTTCGATCCCCGCGCCGAGGTGGACCGCATAGTGCGGGCGCTGCTGCGCTGAGCGGCCGGGCCGCACCCGAACCGGGCCACTCCGGTGCGGCGGGGCCGCATCGCAGCCGTGCCCGGTCGAGCCGTTCGCACGTGCCCGAGCCGAGCAGCGCCGGCGCGCGCGAGCCGGGCACGGCCGCCGACGCGGCGCCGATCCGCCCGGACCGCGGCCCGCCGGATCCCGCTGACGCGGGGGTGCTCACCAACGGCTGCGGCGCGCGCGGCGGCGGGTCTTGCGGGCGGCGCGGGTGCCGCGACGTTTGGCGACCGTGCCCAGTTCCGAGCCACGATCGCGGGCCGCCTCGGCCAGTTCCGCGCCGCGATCCTTGGCGGCCTCGGCCAATTCGGCGCCGCGCTCGCGGGCCAGATCCGCCCACTCCGCGCCGCGGACCTTGGCCACCCCGGCCAGTTCGCCGCCGCGTTCGCGGGCCACGTCGCCGAAGTCGGAGCCGCGATGCTTGAGCACCCCGCCCCACTCCACGCCACGATCCTTGAGCGTCTCGCCCAGTTCCGCGCCGCGCTCCTTGAGTACCCCGCCGAGTTCGGCGCCACGTTCCTTGACCACTTCGGCCACCTCGGGCGCGCGATCCTTGACGGTTCGCGCGACCTCCGACCCGCGGTCCTTGACCACCTCGGCTACCTCGGAGCCCCGCTCCTTGACCACCTCGGCGACGTCGGAGCCGCGTTCCTTGGCGACTTCGGCCAGCTGCGCGCCGCGGATCTCGGCGGCGGTGGCCGCGGAACCCGCTCCGGCGGCGGCCTTTTCGGCGAGGGTGCGCAGCAGCGGGGGCCGGCCGCCGTGGTCGGTGGAGGCGATGAGCAGACCACCGAGCAGGCTCAGATCCTTGAGGAAGGCCGTGCGTTTGGCCGAGCGCAGCTCGGGGTTCTGCTCGGCCCAGAAGTCCTGTTCGGTGACCGTGGCGGGAATGACGGTGACCGCCAGGATGGCCGCCGCCAGTCGCGGTGCGCGGCCCAGCGCCAGCAGCAGGCCACCGCCGATCTGCGCGGCCGCGTTCACCCGCACGATGCGCCCGGCGTCGGGCACCTTGGCCGCGTACTGTTCGGGCAACCGGCGCTGGATCTGGGTCACGCGATCGGCGGCGGCCTTCGCGCGCTCCTGCGGATCGGTGAGGGCGTCCAGCCCGTCGACGACGAACGCGGTCGCCAGCAGTGGCCGGGCAAGGCGTCGCATAGCCATGGTGTGAGGTCCTTCCCGAGGGGTGCGTAGACCTTCACGCAGTTACCGGAATCCGGACTCGCAAACGTGGCGGGGAACAATCGCCGGTCAGCGCGCCTTTCCCAGCGCCCGCGCGATGCGGCGGGCGTCGCGGGCGAGTTCGCGGAACATGCCGCTGATCGGGTTGGTGAAGCCGGTGAAATACAGGCCGGGCGCGTTCGGATGCGTCTGTCCGCCATGGACGGTCGGCCTGCCCTGGGCGTCGAGTAGATCGAGGTGCCCGACCAGATCGGTGAGGCCGTGATCGAACCCGGTGGCGGCGATGACGGCCTCGGGCGCGATGCTCGCGCCGCCGGCCAGCAGCACCTTCCCGTTCTCGAAACCGGTGACCGCCGAGACGGTTTCGACCCTACCCGCGCGAATCAGGTCGATGAGGCCGACGTCGATGATCGGCACCGCGCCGTCGGCGAGCAGCCGGGTGTAGGCGTCGGGCGCGGGGCGGGGCAGGCCAAAGGCGGACAGGTCGGGGGTGGTCATCCGGCTCGACAGCGCGATGATCCGGTTGACCAGGGGTACCGGCAGGTGGCGCAGCACGATGCCGGCCGAGCTCTGGCCGATCTTGGGCGCGACCTGGCGGCGCACGAACGTCGGCACGGTCCGCACCGCGAGCAGCACCCGGGACGCGCCGCCCTCGACGAGGTCGACCGCGATCTCGGCGCCGGTGTTGCCGGTGCCGACCACCAGGACCTCGCGGCCGATGTAGGGCGCGGCGTTGCGGTACTTCGAGGAGTGCACGATCTCGCCCGGAAAGTCCTGGCGGCCGGGCCAATCCGGGATCAGCGGGGTGTGGTTGTAGCCGGTGGCCACGACGACCCGATCGGCGGTGATGTCGCCCTGGGCGCTGCGCGCGATCCAGTGGCCGTCCACCCGGTCGAGCCGGTCGATCGTTGTGCCCGAACGCAATTCGATGCGGTGGTGACGCGCGTAGTCGTCGAGATAGCGCACGACGTTCGCGCGCGCGACCCAATCGCCGTACGCGCGTGGGATCTTGAACCCGGGCAGATGCGAGTGCGCGCGAATGGTGTGCAGGTGCAGGCGCTCGTAGTGCCCGCGCCAGGCCGAGCCGACCGTGTACGCCTTGTCGACGATCGTCACGTCGTAGCCGCTGTCGCGCAGACAGGCCGCCACGGCGAGTCCGCCCGGGCCGGCGCCGACGATCAGAACCGATTCACTCACTGGACCACCACTCGCTCAGACCGAACCCGGCAACACGTTTGCGCACGACTATCGCACAGACCGACCCCCGGAAAGGGGCAAGTCGGACAGTTTGTGGTCAGACGTCCAGATTGCCCGGTCGCCGGCACGCGCCCATCCCACGAGCAGAACCAAGCAGTTGCTTGTTTTTCTGCCGTGGGCTACCAATGGAGAGACCCGATCGTCGCGCCCGCCGCGACCCGCACCCGAAGGACACCATGGACGACTTCGCTCACCGGTCCGGCGCCACCGTGGTGCTGGGCGCCAGCGGCGGCCTGGGCGGCGCCATCGCGCGGATGTTCCTGGACCGCGGCAGCGACGTCGCGCTGACCTGGTTCCGTTCGGCGAGCAAGCTGGACCCGGTGCTGGCCGCAGCCGACCAGGCGGGACGACGCGCGCGGGGCTGGCAACTCGATCTGTCGGACGCTGATCTGGTCGCGCGGGTGATCGAGCAGGCCGCCGCCGAGTTCGGCGGCATTCACACCCTGGTCTACGCCGCGGGCCCGCACATTCCGATGCGGCACCTGAGCCGGGTCGCGCCCGCGGACTTCCGGGCGCAGCTCCTGGACGACACCGCGGGCTTCTTCGCCGCCGCGCACGCCGCGCTGCCGTTCCTGCGGGAGAGCGGCGGCAACATCGTCGCGGTCACCACGGCCGCCACCGTGCGGTTCCCCGTGCGCGACGGGCTGTCCAGCGCGCCGAAGGCCGCGGTGGAGGCGCTGATTCGCGGCATCGCGGCCGAGGAGGGCCGGTTCGGGGTGCGCGCGAACTGCGTCGGGCCGGGCATGACGACCGACGGCATGGCCGAAAGGCTCATCGCCGCGGGCGAATTGGACGACCACGCACTCGAGGTGGCGCGCAACAACATTCCACTGCGGCGCTTCGGCGACGCGCAGGACATCGCCGAGGCGGTGTGCTTCCTGGCCTCGGACCGCGCGGACTTCATCAGCGGCCAGAAGCTCGACATCGACGGCGGCTACGGGGTCTAGCGGGGGTCTAGCGGTCCGAGACGACGATGCCCAGGGCGTGCGCCAATGTCGGGGCCAGGTCGAACAGCTGGGCCTGGGCGATGGTCGCGCCCGCCAGTGACTCCACGCCCTCGTAGATGCCCAGCGATCGGGCCCCGCGCAGATCCACCTTCTTCAGCACCGCCTTGCGCATGGACAGCGCCTCGATCTCCGACCCGGGGAAGGTGACCGAGGTCAGCTTGGCCTCGCCGATATCCACGTGGCGCAGCAGGCAATCGACGAACGAGACGTCGGTGAGGGTCGCGCCGCGCAGATTCACCGAATCGAATTTGCAGTTGTAGAACTTCACCCGCCGCAGGCGCGCACCGAAGGCCTCCACCCCGGACAGCGCGTTCATCACCAATTCCGCGTCCAGCCAGGAGGATTCGGTCAGGTCGGCGCGAACCCACTGGGTGCTGTGGATCCAGACGTCGTTGAAGCGGGCGAAGGACAGGGTGCCGCCGGAGACGGTGGTGCCGGAGACGGCGCATTCGGTGAAGCTGGCGCCCCGCATGTTGACGTCGTCGAGGTCGAGGCCGTCGAAGTGGCCGCAGTCGTATTCGCCCTCGATGCCGACCTCGGTGTGCGGTTCCAGATGACGTGCGAACGGCAGGTCGACCAACTCCCGCGGCATGCGGCTCCCTCGATTCGATCGGCGCGGCCCGGTGCCCGCGATATCCGGCCCGTCGACCGTAGACGAGCCCACCGACAACACCGCCCGGCGGGCGCGCGGCGCCCCTGAACCAGACCGACCGGTTCTGGCGCGGCGCGCCGGGCACACGCGATCCCGGAATTTACGATGGGGGGATTCTTCGGCGTCGGTGCGCACGGACGGAAGGCGGTTCGACATGCGGGTTGCGGCTGAGATTCTGGTGGGATTGCTCGCGCTGCTGCACATCTACATCCTGGTGATGGAGATGTTCCTGTGGACCACGCCCCGCGTGCGCGCGGCATTCGGAATGACCGCGGAATTCGCCGAGGACACCAAGGTGCTGGCCGGCAATCAGGGCCTGTACAACGGATTTCTGGCGGCCGGACTGATCTGGGGCCTGGTCGCCGGCGACCCGGTCGGGCGGGCGGCCCAGATCTTCTTCTGCATCTGCGTGGTCGTCGCGGGGGTCTACGGCGGCACCACCGCCAGCAAGCGAATCCTCTATGTTCAGGCGCTGCCGGGCGCCCTGGCATTGACGGCGGTACTGCTCGCCGGGTAAACGATAGCGACGACTGCACCACTGACAGGGACTCGCGCCAGCCCCGAAAAGGAATGTCGAGTAACAATTTCGCCTAGATCAAAGACTTAGGTGAGGATGTACGGTGCAGACCGACGACGTGGCCGACGTTGACCCTTTGGATTGGAATTGACTGTTCGATGAAGTTCTCTGCTCGACGCGGCGCGGCCGCTCTCCGGATGACCGCGATAGCGCTGACCGCCGCACTCTCGGTGGCGACGTTCAGCGGTGTCTCCTCGGCGGAGCCGCAGAAGCCCTCCTCCATCACCTCCGTCAAGAAGGACGGCCGCACCTGGCACCTGAAGGTGTACTCGGCCGCGATGGCCAAGGAGATCACGGTCGACGTGCAGCGCCCGGCCGACGAGTCGGTTCCCGCGCCCAACCTCTACATGCTCAACGGCCTCGACGGCGGTGAGGGCACCGCGAACTGGAAGGCTCGCACCGACGCGCTGCAGTGGCTCTCGGACAAGCCGGTCAACGTCATTCAGCCGATCGGCGGCATGGGCAGCTACTACACCGACTGGATCAAGGAGGATCCGCGACTCGGTGTGAACAAGTGGACCACCTTCTTCACCCAGGAGCTGCCGCCGCTGCTGGACGCGGAGCTGAACTCCACCGGGCTCAACGCGCTGACCGGCCTGTCCACCTCGGGCACCTCGGTGCTGCAGCTGGCCGAGGCCAAGCCGGGCCTGTGGAAGACCGTCGCGGCCTACAGCGGCTGCGCGCAGATCGCCGACCCGGTCGGGCAGCAGTTCGTCAAGCTCTCCGCCGAGACCTGGGCGGGCGGTAAGACCGAGAACATGTACGGACCTTCCGACAGCCCGCTGTGGAAGGAGAACGACCCGGTTCTCAACGCCGAGAAGCTGCGCGGCACGCACCTGTACATCTCCACCGGTAGCGGCATCCCGGTCATGGAGGACGTGCAGTACTACCTGGACAGCGCGCCCGGCATCAGCGGCGTGGTCAACCTGAGCCTCGGCGTCATCATCGAGGCCGCGGTCAACGGCTGCACCGCCAACCTCAAGAACCGCCTGGACGGCCTGGGCATCCCGGCCACCTACCAGTTCAACCCGGTCGGCACGCACTACTGGCCGTACTGGGAGCAGGCGCTGCACGAGTCCTGGCCGCTGCTGGCCCAGGGCATGGGTATCTGAGGGCGAGAGCCACTCTCACACCTGCGACGCGGGCGGGGTCCGATATCGGACCCCGCCCGCGTCGTCGTTCGCGTGGTCGCGGGCTAGTTCGCGCCGCAGCCGTTTGCGCCCAGCGTCGACACATCGATGAGCTCGGCCATGGCCTGATAGCCCGCCGGATTCGGGTGCAGCAGATCGGGTCCGGCGTACCGCGGGTCGAGGCTGTCGGGGTCGGCGGGGTCCTGCAGGGCCGCGGCGAAGTCGATGACCGAGTCCGAGAGGCGCTGGGCGCGAATCCAGTCGTTGACGCGCAGGCGAATCGGGTTCTGGCGGGGTGCGAGGGTGTCGCCGATGAGCGAGTTCCCCGTCGGGGTGAGGGTGCCCAGGTGTACGCGGACCCCGGCGGCGTGCAGGCGCGCGATGAGGGCGGTATATCCGGCCACCAGGCCGTCGTAGTCCGCGCCCAGCGGCGAGTCCAGATCGTTGATGCCCGCCAGCACGATGACATCCGAAACAGCCGCCTGGGCAAGGACATCGGAGTCCAGGCGGGACAGCAGGCTGGGCCCGAACATGGGAATGATGCCGTCGTCGACCAGTTCGTTGCCGGAGATGCCCGCGTTCAGCACGACCAGCGGCAGCCCCGCCGCGTCGATGCGGCGCTGCAGGAAGTCCGGATAGCGGGCGTCGGCGTCGAGGATGCCCGAATGCTGGGGCACGCCCACGTAATCGGCCGAGACGTAACCGTCGGTGATCGAATCCCCCAGGGCCACAACGGCCGACACCGCGGGCGACGCGGTGACCTCCAGCGCCGACACCAGGGGCGCCGAGGTGGTGGTGAGACCGTAGGCCGCGCCGGTGACATCCGTGGTGCTGTCACCGCTGCCGGGCGGGGTGTACCAGCTGGTGGCGTTGGCGTTGAAGTGACCGCTCAGCAGCGGCGCGGCGCCGGGCAGGTACACGCTCACCGCGAGCGATTCCCATGCCGTGGCTGCGAAGTCGATCGGGTCGCTGAGCAGTTCCTGTCCGGCGTCCAGGGTCACCTCGGTACGGCCGCCGAAGGTGATGGGCCGCAGCGATTCCGCCGCGACGGCCGCGCCGGCGCCCCGCTCGGCGACGGTGACCCGGCCGACGGTGAGCGGGAACGGCCGGAATCTGTTGGTCAGCTTGATACGCACCCGGTCCCCGCCCCGATGCGGGGTCACCACGACGCGATAGGTCTGTTCGCCGACCGCGGCGATGGGACGCAGCAGCGGATCCATCAGTCCCAGCGCGTCCGACGGACTGGCCGACCACGCCCCCACCCAGCGCTCCCCCGCGCAGGCGCCGTCCCCGGCGTCGGCTCGCGCCGGCGCCGCGCCGACGGCCCCCGCGACCGTCAGCGCGGCGAGCACTCCGGCACCCATCCGCGCCGAACGCGAATCCTTGTTCATCCCGACCACTTCCATCAGCGACCGCCGGCCCCGGACGGACTGGACGGGCGGTCAGCCTATCCGCGACGCCGGGCCCGCCGTCGGGATTTCGCCCGCTATCGCCGCGGCCGTCCCCCGCGCGAATCCCGGCTCCGGCCTGCCGATCCGACGGCCGTGGCGCTTCGGCGGTCGAATGTCCAGATCGGCAATTTCGCGCACCGGCCCTACCGCGGTGCGCGCGAGGTGGATACGATCGGTGCGCGCGCCCCACCGCTCGAAACGTTTTCCCGCTCGCTGACCTTGCTAATGTTTGGATAGCCGATATCGGTGGAATGATGCTTTCGATTGCCATTCACCTCAACGAGGAGGCACGGAATGAGTTTCGAAGGGCCCGAATCCGAAGACGAATTATCCGATCCGGTTCTCTCCCTTTTTCCTCGCTCGTCCGCATGGCGTTCGACCCGTTCGGAGAACACGACCGAACGGCCCCTGCACATCGTTATGGTCGCTCCGCCCTACTTCGATATTCCACCGGCCGGCTACGGCGGCGTGGAGGCCATCGTGGCCACCCTGGCCGACGAACTGGTCGACCGCGGACACCGCGTCACCCTGCTCGGAGCGGGGCGTGAAGGCACCCGCGCCCGGTTCATCCGGGTGTGGGACGAGGTGCTCACCCATCGGCTCGGCGAGCCGTATCCGGAGATCGTGAACGCGCTCAAGGCAATGCGGGTGATCGAGAAATTACACGCCGAGGATCCGATCGACATCGTCCACGATCACACGTTCGCCGGTCCCGGCAATGCCGCGGCCTATCGAATGATGGGAATCCCCACGGTCGTCACCGTGCACGGTCCGGTCGACGCCGATATGGACGACTATTACCGGTCCTTCGACCACAGCGTGCAACTCGTGGCGATCAGCGACAGGCAGCAGGCCCTGGCCCCGGATTTGAATTGGATCGCCCGGGTACACAATGCGATCTGCCCGGAGGAATGGCCCTTCCGGACCCAGAAAATGGATTACGCGCTGTTCCTGGGCCGCTACGCGCCCTACAAGGGCCCGGATCTGGCGCTGCGCGCCGCGCACGCCGCCGGAATGCGCCTCATCCTCGCGGGCAAGTGCAACGAACCACCGGAGAAGGCGTATTTCGAGGAGGCCGTGCGACCCTTGCTCACCGATTCCGACGACGTGTTCGGCGAAGCCGACGCCACCGCCAAACGCCAGCTGCTCGCGGGCGCGCGCTGCCTGCTGTTCCCGATCTCCTGGGAGGAGCCGTTCGGCATCGTGATGATCGAGGCGATGGTGTGCGGCACCCCGGTGGTCGCCCTGCGCGGCGGCGCGGTCGCCGAGGTCGTCGAGGACGGGGTCACCGGCTTCATCTGCGACGACCCCGAGGAGCTCCCGGTCGCGCTCGCGCGGATCGACGAGATCGATCCGCACGCCTGCCGCGCGCGGGTGGAGGAACTGTTCGCCGCCGATCGCCTGGCCCAGGGCTACGAGGCGGCGTACCGGCGAGCCGTGAGCGCCGGGCCGCAACGGGTTTCGCCCGCGCGCGCCCATCGCATCATGGTGCCCGCGGTGGCCGGGCTGGCGGACGAGATGGTGCCCAGCCGGACATGACGATCTTCAACGCCGGTCAGCCGCCGGTCACCGACGATCGCGGCGGCATCGTGACCATGGTCGAGGCGAGCACGTTCTGTCTGTCGGACGCGCTCGGCGATATGCACGCGGGCACCGCGCAGGGACTGTTCTATCGCGATGCCCGCGTCCTGGCCCGCTGGGAACTGCGACTGGACGGCCGCGCGCCGGAACAGCTTTCGGTGATGATGCCGGAGGCTTTCCGGGCCCGGTTCGTCGCGCGCAAACCGCCGAACCCCGGCGTGGCCGATGCCACGGTGCTGGTGTTGCGCCGGCGCATGATCGGCGACGGCATGCGCGAGATCATCGTGGTGCGCAACCTCGGCGACGAGGACACGGCCATGACGGTCACCCTGCACGCGGACTCCGATTTCGCGGATCTGTTCGCGGTCAAGGAGGGCCGGGTGAACAGCGGCGGCTGCGAGCTGCGGGCCGTGGATCATGTACTGCACCTGAGTGATCGGCACGAGACCGGGCGCGGGCTGACGATCACCGCGACCGGGGATCCGGTCATCCAGCCCGGCACGCTGACGTGGCAGATCGTGGTGCCGCGGCGCGGGGTCTGGGAGACGACGGTGCAGTGCCAGCCGATTCTGGACCACCGCGCGGTGCCGATGAACCTGGCCTGCGAGGACGAGGGCAACCCGTCGAACAAGATCCGCCAGTGGCGTTCCACCGCGACGTCACTGGCCGCCACCGGGCCCGGGCTGACCGCGATACTGCAGCGCACCGAGAGCGATCTGGGCGCGCTGCGCATGGACGATCCCGCCGACGGGACCGCCTACGTCGCGGCGGGCGCGCCCTGGTTCATGGCGCTGTTCGGGCGCGACAGCCTGCTCACCTCGTGGATGGCGCTGCTGCTCGACTCCGATCTGGCGCTGGGCACACTGCGCCAGCTCGCGAAACTGCAAGGCACGGGGGTGAATCCGCTCACCGAGGAGGAGCCCGGCAAGATCATGCACGAGATGCGGCACGGGCCCGGCGGTGATCAGGTGCTGGGTGGGTCGGTCTACTACGGCACCTCCGACGCGACGCCGCTGTTCGTCATGCTGCTGGCCGAGTGCCGGCGCTGGGGTGTCGATCAGGCCGCGATCGCGGAGCTGCTCCCGGCCGCGGACGCCGCGCTGGCGTGGATCGACGAGTACGGCGACGCCGACGGCGACGGGTTCGTGGAGTATCAGCGCAAGACCGATCGCGGGCTGGCGAACCAGGGCTGGAAGGACAGCTGGGACGCCATCAGTTTCGCGGACGGGCACCTGGCCGATCCGCCGATCGCGCTGTGCGAGGTCCAGGGCTACGTGTACGCCGCGCGGCTGGGCCGGGCCGAGATCGCCGAGGACGCGGGCGACACCGCGACCGCGGATCGGCTGCGCGAGCAGGCGCGGGAGCTGAGAACCCGCTTCGACGAAGCGTTCTGGCTGCCCGAGCGCGGCTGGTACGCGATGGCGCTGGACGCGGCCAAACGCCCGGTGGACGCCCTCGGCAGCAATGTCGCGCAGCTGCTGTGGACCGGCATCGTTCCCGACGAGCGCGCCGCGGTGCTCATCGAGCGGCTCGCGAGCGCCGACATGGACAGCGGCTTCGGGTTGCGGACCCTGTCCGCGGCGATGGGGCGCTTCAATCCCATGGGTTACCACAACGGTTCGGTGTGGCCGCACGACACCGCCATCGCGGTCGCGGGTCTGCTGCGCTACGAACACGTTCCGGGCGCGTGGGAGCTGGCAGAACGGCTCGCGGGCGGGCTGCTCGAGGCGATTCGCGATTTCGGATCCCGGCCGCCTGAGCTGTTCTGCGGCTTCGATCGCGGCGAGTTCCGTTCGCCCGTACCGTATCCCACCTCGTGCTCCCCGCAGGCGTGGGCCAGTGCGGCGCCGTTGCTGCTGCTGCGCTCGTTCCTGGGGTTGTCCCCGAACGTCCCGCGGCGGACGCTGATCGTGCTGCCGCGACTGCCCGAGCGCGCGGGCCGGGTCCGGCTGGCGGATCTGCGGCTGGGGACGGCGACGGTCACCATCGAGGCCGAGGGCAGCGCGGTCACGGTCGAGGGACTGCCCTCGGACTGGAATCTCGTGCAGCCCTGAGCGATACCGGGTGCGCGCCGCCGGCCCGGTGACACGCGACCGTCGGCGTGGTGCGCGGACCTACCCGCCGTAGCGGCGCAGCGATTCGGCCGCGGCGTCCTGGGCGTCGAGGAGTTCGTCACCGTGGGCGGTGGCCCAGGCCGCCAGGGCGCGCAGGGGGCCGTCCACGAGAGACGTTCCGAGGGCGGTCAGCTCGTAGTCGACCCGGGGCGGGGCGGCGGGGACGGCGCGGCGGCGGACGAGACCGTTGGCCAGCAGACGCAGCAGCGCCTCGGTGAGGGGTTTGTCGCGGAGTCCGCCGATGGCCGTGCGCAATTCGGCGCGCCGGCGCGGCCCCTCGTGCAGGGCCGCCAGGATCACCGGGTCCCAGGTGTGCGCGAACAGGTCGGTGGCCGCGCGCATGCGGCAGTCGGCCACGGGTTCGCAGCGGTCGTCGGGACGGGTCACGAGTCCATGATCGCGCATCACGCGCGCACCGATCGGTGCGCATCGGATTGCCTAGCGTGGCCGACGCCGATCACGAGCGAAGGAGCGGGCGATGCGAATCACCATTTTGGGTACGGGGACACTGGCCGGGGCGCTGGGGGGCCGCTGGGTGCGGGCCGGGCACGAGGTGACAGTGGCGGGACGATCGGCCGACCGGGCCGGGGACCTGGCCCGGCGGCTGGGTGCACGGGCTATCGCCCCCGGCGCCGCGGTCGCCGGGGCGGACGCGGTACTGCTGGCGGTCTCGTGGAGCGGGGTGGCACAGACGCTGGCGAGCGTGCGGGCCGAGAGCGGAAGCCTCGGCGGCACAGCGCTGATCGATCCGACCAACGCCATCGATCACGGCGTCGGGGCGCTGCTCACCCCGCCGGGCGGTTCGGGCGCGCAGCACATCGCCGCCCTCGCGCCCGGGGCGCGAGTGGTGAAGGCGTTCCATCTGTTTCCCGCGAGCCAGTGGACCGATCCGGCCGATTCGCCTGTCACGGTGGCGATCTGCGGTGACGACCCGCGAGCGCTGGACACCGCCGGGACTTTGATCCGCGATGTCGGCGCGACGCCGGCGGTCCTGGGCTCGCTCGCGCGAGCGCGCCAGCTCGAAGAGGTCGCGGGTTTCGCCATCGGGCTGGCGTTCCAGGGCATCGACCCGCGGCGCGCACTGCCCGGTGCGGCCGCGTAGGCACATCGAAGTACTACGCGCGCAAGGCATCTCGTGCTGTCTCGCGGCGTGGGTCTTCATGACGCGGATTGCGCTGCGGGGCAATCGCTCTATGCGTACGGTAGCTAACGATATCGTGAAGCCCTTCCGGGACAAGGGGAATGAATCGTCCCGGTTGACCGCACCCGCCATCCGCCCACGACCACCTTGGGAATCCCACCGTGACCCCTTCCTATCCGTCCGGACCGCCGCAGCGGTCCCCGGAGCCGATGTACACCAGCGAATTCGCGCAGGACCCGCACGCGGCGTATACGCGGTGGCGCGCGAACCACGGGTCACTCGTACCGGTCGAACTCGCACCGGGCGTCCCGGCCACCCTGGTGGTCGGGTACGCCACCGCGTTGCGAATCCTCAACGACCCCGCGCACTTTCCCGCGGATCCGCGGGGCTGGCAGACCTCGGTGGACCCGGGCTGCCCGATCCTGCCGATGATGGAGTGGCGGCCCAACGCGCTGCGCAGCAGCGGGCACGAACACGCCCGCTACCGAGCCGCCAACGTGGCGGCGCTCGGCACGGTCGACCTGCACGGCATGCGCGCGGTCATCGAGAAGTTCGCCGATCCGCTGATCGCGCAGCTCGACAGCGGGGAGGCGCCGGGCCCGCAGGCCACGGCGGATCTGCTGGGTCGCTACATCTATCCGCTCATCCATCAGGTGCTGGCGTACGTGCTCGGTTTCGACGACGACACCAACGAACAGGTCAGTGCCGGAATGGCATTGATGTTCGACGCCACCGCCGACTCCGCCGCGGGCAACGCCATGCTCATCGCCGCGCTCGTGGAGCACCTCGAGCGCAAACGCGCGTGCCCGGGCGCCGACGTCACCTCGCGCATGCTCGGCGCGGCCGACCTGGACACCGAGGAGCTCATCCACCAGCTGGTGACCCTGCACGGGGCGGGCAGTGAACCGCAGGTGCACCTGATCGCCAACACGCTGCTGCTGATGATGACCGACGAGCGGTTCGCCGGCGATCTCATCGGCGGCAGTCTGCTCACCCGCGACGCGCTCGACGAGGTGCTGTTCACCAATCCGCCGCTGGCCAACTTCTGCACCACCTATCCCCCGCAGCCGACCCTGATCGACGACACCTGGCTGCCCGCGCATCAACCGGTGGTGATCAGCATGGCCGCGTGCAACGCCGACCCGAGCATTCACACCGATCGCACCCAGCACATCGGCAATCGCTCCCACCTGGCGTGGAGCGCCGGGCCGCATCGATGCCCGGCCCAGCACCTGGGCTATCAGATCGCCGTCGACGCGATCGACCACCTGCTCGATGTCCTGCCGGACCTGCGGCTGGCGGTCGCCACCGCCGAATTGAACTGGCGGCCCGGCCCGTTCCACCGGGCGCTGACCGCGCTGCCGGTCACCTTCCCCCGATCCACGCATCCGAATTAGTTCAACGAGTGAGGAATACGATGACCGAGACACCGCTGGTTCTGGATCCGACCGGCAAAGACATCCAGGGCGAATCCGCGCGCATCCGCGCCCGCGGCCCGGTCACCCTCGTCGAGCTGCCCGGCGAGGTGCGCGCGTGGTCGATCACCGATCAGGACATCCTGCACTCGCTGCTGCGCGACCCGCGGGTGTCCAAGGATGCCCGCCAGCACTGGCCCGCGTTCATCTCCGGCGAGGTGGGCCCGGACTGGCCGCTCTACACCTGGGTCGCGGTCTCGAACATGTTCACCGCGTACGGGAAGGACCACACCCGCCTGCGCAAACTCGTGCAGCCCGCGTTCACCGGACGGCGCACCCAGGCCCTGCGCCCCCGGGTGGAAGCCCTGGCGGCGGAGCTGCTGGACCAGCTCGCGCAGACCCCGCCCGGTCAGCCGGTCGACCTGCGCGAGGCGTTCTGCTACCCGCTGCCGATCGCGGTGATCTCCGAGCTGATGGGCGTGCCCGAATCCCTGCACGCGGGTCTGCGGGTGTGCGTCGACGGCATCTTCGACACCTCGCTGACCGCGGAACAGGCGTACGCCAATTTCGGTGAGATGCAACGGATCCTGCACGAGCTGGTGGCCTACCGCCGCGACAATCCCGGCGACGACATGACCAGCGTCCTGATCACCCATCGGGACGAGGACGACGGCTCCATGCTGACCGAACAGGAACTGGTCGACACCCTGCTGCTGGTCATCAGCGCGGGCCACGAGACCACCGTCAACCTGCTCGACCAGGCCATCTACCTGCTGCTGACCCAGCCCGAGCAGTACGCCAAGGTCGCCGCGGGAACCGTGTCGTGGAGCGATGTCGTGGAAGAGGCGCTGCGATTCGAGGCCCCGGTGGCACATCTTCCGCTGCGCTACGCCGTCGAGGACCTGGATATCGACACCCCCGCCGGCCCGGTCCGCATCGCTCAGGGCGAACCCATCCTGGCCGCCTACGCCGCCGCGGGCCGCGATCCCAAGGTGCACGGCGATACCGCCGACGAGTTCGACGTGGCGCGAGAACTGAAGGCGCACATGTCCTTCGGCTACGGCGCCCACCTGTGCCTGGGTGCTCCACTGGCTCGCCTGGAGGCGCACATAGCCCTGTCCGCGCTCTTCGAGCGCTTCCCGGCCATGCGCCTGGCCAAGGACCCCGCCGAGCTCGGCACGACGAGCTCGTTCATCTCCAACGGCCACGACAGCCTGCCGGTGTACCTCGGCTCCTGACCCCGCGCATCCGGCGGGCGGGGCGATTCCCGCCCGCCCGCCGGAGGTTCCGGATCGCGACACGTGATCGCAATATCGATCGGGTCGCGACGGTGGCAGGATGCGGGTGTGGGTGACTTCTTCGAACGGATCGTCGATCTCGAGGTGAGCGCGGGCGAGGCCGAGGCCGCCGGCGCGAGCGTGATCGAGTGGATGGTGTCCCGGGGGTGGCTGACGCGGGAGACCTCGGGTGAGACCATGTACAGCCGGCATGCCGAGGAGGGGTTCGTCGCGGGCCCGGGGTGGGCCGAGATCGCCGGGAACTGGGGCGCGGACTGGATTCCGGGGCCGGTCGCGGTGATCACCGGCAGGCACGCCCACTACGGCGGGCAGGGGGAGATCGAGCCGGCCGCGGCGCTGTGCCCGCGGTGCGACGCCAGGACCGTGATCATCGACTACCCGCAGCGGTGGGAGGCCGATCCCGCGGTGTGGCAACCTTTCTCCGAGGCCATCGAGGCGTGGGAGCACACCGGCGAAGGGGCGGCGGCCTGCCCCGCCTGCGGCGCGTCGAGCCCCATCACCGAGTGGCGGTGGGCCGACGAGATGGCGCTGGCGACACTGGCTTTCGACTTCTGGGGCTGGCCGCCGCTCACCGACGCGTTCGTCGCCGAGTGCGCGGCGCGACTCGGCCGTCCCGTCGCGCGCCAGAGCGGCAAGTTCTGAAGCGTGACAGCGTGATTCGGGCGGGCACCACGCACCCCGGCCGCCCGTAGCCGGGGTTCGCTACGCGACCGGGACACGGCCGCACCGGATTCGGCGCCTACGCCGCGCGGCGGCGCAGAACGAAGACCGGGATCTCGCGGGTGGTCCAGGACTGGTAGGTGTCGAAGTCGGCGTAGATCTCCACCAGCAGCGGCCACAGGCGCGCGCGTTCGGCGGCGGTGGCCAGGTCCGCGCGGACCGCGCGATGCTCGCGGCCGATGCGAATGTGCGCCTCGGGGTTGGCGCGCAGGTTGTGATACCAGTTCGGGTTCTTGGTCAGGCCGCCCTGGGACGCCACGATGACGATGTCGTCGCCGTCGCGCAGGTAGAGCAGGGGCGAGGTGTAGTCCCGGCCGGACTTGGCGCCGCGATGTTCGAGCAGCAGGGTGTCGACCGGTTTGCGGAAGCCCGCGCCGATCCGCCATTTGCCGCCGATCCGGCCGCCGGTGCGTTTGAAGACCCATACCTGGGCCCGGCCCATGATCCGGAACATGGTCGGGAGCGAGGGGTGATCGAGTTGTTTGGGACGCGGGGGCGGGGTACCGGCCATGGTCTTCCTTCCGTCGAAGCACGATGACCATACATCGGTAACCATGTGTATGGTCAAGACGGAGCGGCGGTGACCCGGTACCGTCGACCACGATCGTTCCGACGACTAGGGAGGCAGCGTCCGGTGCGCACGCACGGTTGGTCGGGAGCGGCGCCCGTCGACGACGACGAGGCCGTCGCCCGCATCCTCGCCTCGGCCCGGCGGGCCATCGACGTCTCGGGCAGCGACATCAGCATCGCCGAGGTGGCCCGCGATCTCGGCGTCACCCGCCAGACGGTCTACCGCTACTTCCCCGGCGCCGAAGCGCTGCTCACCGCGACGGCCATCGCGCACACCGGCGAGTTCCTGGACGTGCTGGCCGACCATCTGCGCGAGATCCGCGATCCCGCCGAGGCCGTGGTGGAGGGCATCGCCTACACCCTGGAACGGCTGCCGCACGAGAAGTACCTCAACCTGCTGCTCACCCCGGGCCGCGCGAGCGCGTTCTCCGCGGGCGTGACCTCCGATGTCGCCCTGACCTTCGGACGGTCCATCCTGGACCGGTACGCGGTGGACTGGGCGGCCGCCGGCCTGTCCGGCCCGGCGCTGGACGAACTCGCCGAACACATGCTGCGCGTGGTGCAGTCGTTCGTCATCGACCCGGGCCGCCCGCCCCGGCACGGCGCGGAACTGCGCCGCTACCTGCACGAGTGGGTCGCCCCGGCGCTCGTGCGCCGCTGACCGGGCCGGCCGGGAACGACGCCGGACGCGCCGCGGTCCCGGCCACCGCGGCGCACTCCGGAGCGAAAAACGTTCGCGCTCAGGCCAATTCGTTGATGCGAACCTGATTGCCCGCCGGGTCGCGGAACGCGCAGTCGCGAATCCCGTAGGGCTGCTCGGTGGGTTCCTGCACGACCTCGGCGCCGGTGGCCTGCACCCGCTCGAACACCGCGTCGAGATCCTTGGCCGCCAGCACGATCGTGGCGAAGGTGCCCTTGGCCATCATCTCGGCGATGGTGCCGCGCTCGGCGTCGGTGATGCCGGGATCGCCGTTCACCGGGTGCAGCACGATCGAGGTGGCGGGCTGATCGGGCGGGCCGACGGTGATCCACCGCAGACCGTTGTAGCCCACGTCCTGGCGCACCTCGAAGCCGAGCTGGTCCCGGTAGAAGGCGATCGCGGCGTCCGCGTCGTCGTGGGGCAGGAAGCTGGATTGAATGGTGAGTGTCATGCCGACAACGCTAGGAGCGGCACCGGCGCCGGCGCTTCTCGATTCCTGACCGGTCTCCGCGCGCCGCGCTCACGCGGGTGCGGCGTCGTCCACCCGGCCGGGATCGTCGAACCGCCCCGTGGCCAGGGCCGAGTCGCGATGGCGGGCGGGAAAGCCCGGGCCCAGGCGCACGGACATGTCGGCGTGTTCCAGGGGTTCGCGGCAGTGCGCGCACACCACCTCGGCGTGGGTGTCGTGCGCGCAGGCGGTGTGATGCAGGATGACCGGCGGCCCGGCCTCGGGCGCCAGCCAGCGATCACCCCAGCGCATCATGGCCGCGATGACGGGGAAGAAGTCGCGGCCCTGCTCGGTGAGGCGGTATTCGTAGCGCGGCGGCCGATCCTGATAGCGGACGCGCTCGAGCAGATTCTCCTGCACCAGCCGGGTCAGGCGCTGGGTCAGGATGTTGCGGCTCAAGCCCAGCGTGCGCTCGAAGTCGTCGAAACGTGTGGCCCCGTAGAAGGATTCGCGCAGGATCAGCGGCGTCCACCAGTCCCCGATGAGGTCGACGGTACGCGCCACCGTGCACGGCCAGTTCGCGAAGGTCGTACGTTTCATTCGGGCACGCTGTCCGGACTCATACCGGCACCATATCCAAACGGGCGGGCACGTACTTGTGCCACGGGGTGCCGACCCATTCGTCGCGCGAGTCGAACTCGGTGAGCTCGTTGGGCGCGACCCCGGTCGTCACCGATACCCCGTCGGGGCCGGTGACCGAGAGCCCGAAGCCGTTCGGCAGCGACAGATGCCCGGGCCGCATGCGATCGGTGGGCTCGACCGGAACCTCGGTGCTGCCGCGCCGGGTGGTGACCCGCACCAGATCGCCGGCGCGCAGGCCCAGGGCTTCGGCATCTACGACGCTCAGGCGCAGGGTGCCGCCGCCGTCGCGTTTGCGCCAGCGCGGATCGCGCACGATCGTGTTGGCGGTGAAGGCGCGGCGCTCGCCCGCGGACAGGACGAACGGCCAGTCGGCGGAATCCCCGTCGACCTCGGGCAGATCGGCCAGCACCGCCAGCAGCTCGGGGACGACCAGGCGAATCGTGCTGTCGCGCAGCCGGTTCCAGGTCACCTCGTAGTCGTCCTCGGTGATGACGATCCCGTGCTCACCGGCGAGGATGGCCTCGAAGAGCCGCTCGCCCGCGGACAGACCCGTTCCGTACCCGGCGCGTTCGACGCTCTCGGGGAACTTGCGCACGCAGTTGTAGGCCGCGGCCCACAGCAGCGCCGCCCCCGCCGCGCCGTCGGGCAGGGTGGGCCCGAGGGTCCGATACAGCAGCACGGGTGCGAGTTTCGCGCGGCGCGGATCCGCCAGCACGCCGAGGAAGGCCATGGCGAACGCCTCGCGGCCCTGCTCGAGCGCGGCGCGCAGCGGCGCGTAATCGTCCTCGGACAGCGCCCCGGCCGCTTCGACCAGCCGGGCGTGGATCTCGGGTTCGGCCAGCACGCCCGCGGGCGCGGGCAGCACCGGGTGGCGCAGGTGGAAGATGTTGCGCGGGAAGTCGAAGTTGAAGAAGGTCGCCTCGTACTTCTCGAACTGCGTCGCCGCGGGCAGCACGTAGTCGGCCTCGCGCGCGGTCTCGGTCATGGCCACGTCGATGACCACCACCAGTTCGAGCGAGCGCAGCGCAGCGCGCATGCGCGCCGAATCCGCCAGCGAGTGCACCGGATTGCTGCTCTCCACGACCATGGCCCGGTAGCGCGCGGGATGGTCGGTGAGGATCTCCTCGGTGATCACATTGCACGGCACCAGGCCGCTGATGATCGGCGCGCCCGCGACCGGGGACCGGGGCCCCTCCCCGGCCGGGTGGCCGCGATCGTGGCCGAGCGCGGCCATACCGGTGAAGGCGTACTGGGTGCCGGGCTTGCCGACGTTGCCGGTCAGCAGCCACACCAGCTTCTCCACGTAGCTGACCACGGTGGAGTAGCGGTTCATCTGCACCCCGAGATCCTCGAGCGCGGCCACCGACCGCGCCCGGGCCAGCCGGTGCGTGGCCGCGGTCACCAGCTCGAGGTCGACATCGGCGGTGGCGCAGTACTTCTCGATGGGCACCGCGCGCAACACGGCCAGCACCTCGTCCAGGCCCTCGGCCCGTTCGGCGAGCCAGGCGCGGTCCAGCAGGTCGTCGCGCACCAGGATCGCGGCCATGGCCGAGAGCAGGTACACATCGGTGCCGGGGCGCAGCTGCAGGTGGAAGTCGGCCAGTTCGGCGGTCTCGGTGCGCACCGGATCCAGCACGATCATGGACCGCTCCGGATCGCGCGCGATCTCCTTCAGGACCGTGCGCGCTCGCGGAAACCCGTGTGACTGATAGGGATTCTTGCCGACGAAGAACGCCACCTCGGCGTGCTCGACGTCGGCGCGCATCGGGTAGCCGAACATCCGGGCGCCCACCCAGAAGTCGCCGGTCTTCTCCTGGGCCAGGGCGCTCGAGCGATAGCGCATGCCGAAGGCGGCCATGGTCGCCGGGGCGTAGGCCCCGCCCAGGTGATTGCCCTGCCCGCCGCCGCCGTAGTAGAAGATCGATTCGCCGCCGTAGCGCAGCGCGACCTCTTGCAGTCGCGCGGTGATGTCGGAAATCGCGGTGTCCCAATCGATTTCCTCGTACTCGCCGTCCGCGCGGCGGCGCAGCGGCGTGGTGATCCGCCCGGTGCGCCCGTTCTGGTAGTGGTCCAGCTGCAGCGCCTTGTTGCAGGTGTAGCCCGCCGAGGCCGGGTGCAGTTTGTCACCGCGGATCTTCTCGAACGAGCGCCCGTCCGGCCCGAGGCGGACCTGGATACCGCAGTTGCACTCGCACAGGATGCAGGCCGTGGGCTTCCACTCACTCATCGGCCCAGCGTAAGCCAGTCAGTTCACAAACGCTACCGACTTCGCCGAATCGATTCCCGTACGCTCGACACCGACGCACGAGCACCAGCCCGAACAGCACGAACCGGACGATCCACCGGACCGTCCCGACCCGTGAGAGGCGATCCGTGAGCACTGCGAGCGACACTTCCGCCGACAATCTCGACACCGGCGAGGGCGACACCATCGCCCCCGAGCCCTACCGGCTCACCGACGCCCCCGGCCCGCTGAGCCCCGGCGAACTCACCGCGCTGGACGCCTGGTGGCGCGCGGCGAACTACCTCGCGGTGGGGCAGATCTACCTCATGGACAACCCGCTGGTGCGCACGCCGCTCGAACCACGGCACATCAAACCCCGCCTGCTCGGGCACTTCGGCACCGTCCCCGGCCTGAATCTGGTGTGGGCGCACGCGAATCGGGCCATTCGCGCCCGCGATCTCGACGCCGTCTTCGTGGCCGGCCCGGGGCACGGCGGGCCCGGCCCCAACGCCTGCGGCTGGCTCGAGGGCACCTATTCCGAGCTGTACAGCGACATCCCGCAGAACGCGGAAGGCATGCGCGCGCTGTTCGCCCAATTCTCCTTTCCCGGCGGCGTTCCCAGCCACTGCGCCCCCGAGACCCCAGGCTCGTTCCACGAGGGCGGCGAACTCGGCTACTCGCTGCTGCACGCTTTCGGTGCGGCACTGGACAATCCGGATCTGACGGTGTTCTGCGTCATCGGCGACGGCGAGGCCGAGACCGGGCCGCTCGCGGGCAGCTGGCACGCCAACAAGTTCCTGAGCCCCGCCCGCGACGGCGCGGTGCTGCCGATCCTGGCGCTCAACGAATACAAGATCGCCAATCCGACCATCCTGGCCCGGATTCCCCGGGACGAACTCGAATCCCTGCTGCGCGGTTACGGTTACGATCCGCACTTCGTCTCCGGCAGCGATCCCGGCGCGGTGCACCAGGCCATGGCCGCGGCCCTCGACAGCAGTCTCGACGCCATCGCCGCGGCCCAGCGCGCCGCCCGCGCCGACGGCAGCACCGAGCGCCCGGCGTGGCCGATGATCGTGCTGCACACCCCCAAGGGCTGGACCTGTCCCCCGGTCGTCGACGGCGAACCCGTCGAGGGCACCTTCCGCGCGCATCAGGTCCCGCTGCCGGCCGCGCGCCAGAACGCCGAACACCGGGCGGTGCTCGAGCGGTGGCTCGAGTCGTACCGGCCGCGCGAACTCTTCGACGCCGACGGCACACCCGTGCCCGAACTACTGGCCCTGTCCCCGGCCGGCGACCGGCGCATGAGCGCCAACCCGGTGGCCAACGGCGGTGCGCTGCTGCGGGATCTGACCCTGCCGCGCTGGCGGGACTTCGGCGTCGAGGTCGTCACCCCCGGCGCGGTCAAGCACGAGGCCACCCGCGTGCTGGGCAGCTGGCTGGCCGAAGTCACCCGGCGCAACCCCGACAACTATCTGACCTTCGCCCCGGACGAGCTCGCCAGCAACCGGCTCCAGGACATCCTCGAGGTCACCGGCCGCGACTGGCAGGGGGAGATCGGCGAATTCGACGTCGATCTCGACCGCACCGGCCGGGTCGTCGAGGTGCTGTCCGAACACATCTGCCAGGGGCTGCTCGAGGGCTACCTGCTCACCGGCAGGCACGGCACCTTCACCTGCTACGAGGCGTTCATCCACATCGTCGACGCCATGTTCAACCAGCACGCGAAATGGCTCGACGCCAGCGCCGCCGTGCCGTGGCGGCGGCCCATCGCCAGCCTCAACTACCTGCTGTCCTCCCATGTCTGGCGCCAGGACCACAACGGCTTCACCCACCAGGACCCCGGCTTCCTGGACGTGGTGCTGAACAAGAGCCCCGAGATCGTGCGCATCTACCTGCCGCCGGACGCCAACACCCTGCTGTCCACCTTCGATCACTGCCTGCGCTCGCGGCACTACGTGAACGTGGTGGTGGCGGGCAAACAGCCGCAGGAGAGCTGGCTCTCGGTCGAGGCCGCCGCCGAGCACTGCGCGCGGGGCATCGGCATCTGGCCGTGGGCGGGCAACCACGGCGAGCCCGGCGCCGCCCCCGACGTGGTGCTGGCCTGCGCCGGTGACGTCCCGACCCTGGAAACCCTTGCCGCGGCGTCGATTCTGCGCGAGCGCCTGCCCGAACTCCGGGTCCGGGTGGTGAACGTGGTCGACCTCATGCGCCTGCTCCCGCGCGACGATCACCCGCACGGCCTGCCCGACAGCGAATTCGACACCCTGTTCACCCGTGATCGCCCGGTCGTCTTCGCCTTCCACGGCTACCCCTGGCTCGTACACCGCCTGGCCTACCGGCGCACCAACCACTCCGGGTTCCACGTGCGCGGCTACAAGGAGAAAGGCACCACCACAACGCCTTTCGACATGGTCATGCTCAACGATCTCGATCGCTATCACCTGGTCATGGACGTCATCGACCGGGTGGAGTCACTGCGCGAACACGCCGCCGAACTGCGCCAGGACATGGTCGACGCGCGCTGGCGGGCACGGGCGTGGACCCGCGAACACGGCGAGGACATCCCGGTCGTCGCCGACTGGAAGTGGCTCTGACAGCCCTCAGGCCGAGACGCTCGCGGGCGTGCGCACGATGCGCCCGCCGAGGCGTTCGTTGACCGCGAACCCGTGTCGCCGGCACCACGCCGCCAGGGTCGGCACCGCGGAATCGTCGTCGCGGAAGGTCGGCACGAGCTGGCCGACGATGTACAGGTGCTGGGCGTCCGCGGCCCGGCACAGCTGACCCAGCAGCGCCGAGCCGAAACCCGACCCGCGCAGCTCGGGAGTGACGGTGATGTTGTCGAGTTTGATCGTGTCGGCGTACAGGTCGAACACCACCTCGGCCAGCGCGTCGGCGCGGCGCAGGGCCAGCACGTCCGGCGGCAGCGGGCGCAGCTCGCCCGGCAGATGATCGGCGAGCCGGCGCGCGGCGTCCTCGTCCGGCGCGGCCCGGGTCACCGCGACCACCAGCTCGGTCAGCTCCGACACCGCGGCCCGGTCCCCGTGCGCGGCCGGCGGGCGCGTGCGCTCGGCGGTCTCGAACACCACCTGCAACTGCCGCGCCCACTGCGGCGCGGTCGCCTCGTAGTCCGCGATCAGGTCCCGCAGGGTGTGTTCGAGACAGATCGAGCGCCCGAGACTGCGAATGCGACCCCCGGACAGCACACCCCAGTCGTGGTCGTCCGCTCCCACCCCGTGATGGGCCAGTTCGCGCAGCAGCGCGTCGCGCCGACCGGCCGCGTTGGCGATGGACGCACCGGGCAGCCGGGCCATCCAGCGCCGCCAGCCGGTGAGATTGGCGCGAATCCGGACGGCCGCCACATCGCCGCTGGCATCGAGGTAGTTGCGCAGCGCTTGCTGACGTCTCTCCAGCAGCTCGCTTCTGCGCTCCAATCCCGGATCCGCGGGTAGTGATTCGGCCTCACTCATACCCAACAAGCTAGCGCCAGGGTCACAAGAGGCAGGTTATCGGCGCGCTCGAGATTTCATTCGATGCAAAAACCGGTGCCCGTACGCTACCGGGGCACGGTTTGCTGGTCGGTCCACAGGACATCCGACGGAGCCTGGCGCACGGGCGGCGGCGGCTCGTCCGCGAGCGCGGCGATCCGGGTCAGCAGATCCCGCTCGTACTGTTTGGCCTGCGGGCGCGTGTAGTGGAACGACGTGCGCAGCGCCGCCCGCGCCTTGCGCCGCCGGCCGTGCGTCAGCAGCGACTCCAGCGCCGACAGTGGGCCCAGCTCCCGCGCGGCCGGCTGGGAGATGGTGGCGCGGAACCACTTCCGTTCCTCGCCCAGCACCCAGCGGTAGGCGAGCAGGAAGATCGCCAGGTCGATCACCACCGGCAGGAACAGCGCCACGACACCGGGGCCGGCCGCGCGCGGCGCGTCGAAGATCGCGTGCATGGACACCGCGAGCAGATAGAACAGCGCGAAGGTCGCGATCCGCCACACCCACGACCGGTCGGTGCGCGTCAGCAGCACGACGATGCCGACACCCACCAGCGCCGACATGGCCCAGTGCGATGTGAACGCGGTGAGCAGGCGCAGCAGCGCCACCACGAACACGTCGAGCACCGGGTGCTGCGGCGAGGCCACCGCCGTCTGCAGGCTGTACAGCATGTCCTCGGAGATCTGCGCGCCCAGACCGACCGCGCCGCCGATCAGGAAGCCGTGCATCGGGCGACTCAGCCGCGACCGGAACAGCACCGCCACCACCGCGATGCCGATCGCCTTGATGAACTCCTCGTCGATGGGCGCGGCGATGGCGGCCTGCCAGTTCGAGGCGAACTCGTCGCCGCCCAGGTTCGTGACCACCCGCGTCACCCGGTCGTTGGCCCACAGCGCGGTACCCGGCCACACCAGCGCACCCCAGGCGAAACCCATCACGATCGGCGCGAGCAGCCGGGTCCGGGCCCGGAACATGTCCAGCCAGAACAGGATTCCGCCGAACACCAGGAACGTCAGCGCGGTGATCGGCAGCGCGGCCAGGGCCGGTCCGCCGCCGTAGACCACCAGGCCGAACGCCTGGATCAGGAACAGCAGCGGCCCGAACACCAGGGCCGCGCAGTACACCCAGAACAGCGCCGAACGCGGCTGCACCCAACTCACAGCTCCACCGCCTTCGTGCTCGCGAGCACCATGTCGATCAGGGCCCGGCCCGCCTCCCGGGTCGGGCCGGACACGGTGATCGTCACCCCGATGTCGCCGCTGTTGGCCACCGCGCACACCGCGCCCGCCGTCCCCGGCAGCACACAGGTGAGGCCGCGGAACGAACCGTCGTCGATGCGGCCGCCGTCGAAATCGGCGGCCTGACCCGAGGCCTTGATCGGCAGCAGCAACCGGGGCGCGGCGGTGTCGAAATCGGTGATGCCGTCGACCACCGAGATGATCATGCGCTGTTCGCCGATCTCGGATCTGAGCACCGCGGTGGACTCGCTGCCGGTGGCGACGCGCGCCATAGCCTCGGGCACCGCGAAGGTGATGGCGTTGGCCGGATCCACGCCGCCGTTGATCGCGCCGACACCGCTCGCGGACAGGGTGATGGTGTCACCCTTCGAGACGGGAGTCTCCCGGGTCGGGACCGCGTGATCGACGATGACCGGAACGATCAGAATGGCCGCGAGCGCGCCCACCGTCGCTATCGCGGGACCCACCGAATGCAGCGAATCCAGAAGGCGCGTCATGCTTTCCAGCCTCTCGGTCCGGGCGGCGCGAGCGCCACGGTCCGTGCCCGTCACCGGGCCGCTCGCCGAAAAGCCGTCCGCCAAAGCTTGCCGAAAGTTAACCACAAAACAGACAAATCGCCTGGCATAAACGCCGGGAAATCGGCAGGGCGACGAAAACGGCTCCCGGAGTCCATCTCCGGGAGCCGCTCTCGGCCGCCCCGCGCGGGGCGGTGCGGTTACAGCAGGTTCGCCAGCCCCGACAGCGGACCGGGCAGCCCGGCCACGTGGTTCTTCAATCCGGTCAGCACCGGGTTGGGCGTCGCGGCGCGCAGCCGATCGAGCTCGGCCTGCATGACGCCGAGCGTCTCGTCGTAGAGCCCGTCCACCAGCTCGGCGTCCTCCGGATCACCCGGTTGGGTGGACCAGTCCAGGGCGGGCAGGAAGCTCACGTCCACGTGCGAGGGCAGCGGGATCTGCGGCAGCACCGGCGCGACACCGAACGGCAGGCCGACGGTGTACGGAAACACCTTGGCGCGCAACAGCTTGTCGATGCCCAGCGCACGCGCGGTGCTCTCCCCACGGCTGAGGATGAAGATCGAGTCGTGCCCGCCGTTGGCGACCGCCGGAATCACCGGCACCCCGAGCTTGAGCGCGAGCCGGATGAAGCCCTTGCGATTGGCGAAATCCACCTTGCCGCGCTCGGTCCACGGCCGGCAGGCTTCCCAGTCCCCGCCGGGGTAGACCATGACCGCGCCGCCGTCCTTGAGCCCGGCCGCGGCGGCCTCCTGCGAGGCCGGAATCACACCGAAGCCGCGCAGGCCGTCACCGATTCCCGGTGCGCGCAAAAGGATTTCGTGTGCCACACCGTAGGTCGGCTCGTTCGGCCTGCGATCCAGGGCGGCCATGAAGGTGATCCACACCTCCGGCGCCCAGTAGATCGAGGAATGGTTGCCGATGATCAGCGCGGGACCCGAGGCCGGCAGATTCTCGATACCGGTGACCTTGGGCGTGAAGTAACTCGTGTAGGCCCGCGCGAACGGCAGCAGCGGGTGGTTGGGATCGGGCAGTACGGGTGTCTTGTCCATGAAATTGTCCTGTCGTATTGCGTTGCCGGTGACGGGCTGTACGCGACGACATACGCCGACACTTGATCCAGCTGCGAGCCGAAAAGAATTGCCCCCGGTCACATCCCCATTGATATTCCGACGGCCGCGCCCGCGCGGTCCGGTATGGCAGTGCGATTGTCGCTGCGTTGCGACTGGTTGCCCGTCACCGTCCTCCTGCCCCTTCGACGTTACCAACCCAAGCATTTGCTTGGTAGGAAGTGTGCGAAACCCAACAGCCGATGGAAACGGCCACCCGGCGAATCCGGCTGCGGCTTAGGATGTCCGGCGGCCGCTGCCCGGGAGGTCCGGGCGGGTTTTTCTGTGACGCAGCGGAACTCGATCGCGAATACGGCATACCGGTACCACATGCTCAGATGCGCATATCCGGGTAAAGGAATGTCGTGGCCGCTCGGGCTCCCCCGGGCGGCCACGACATCGACGGTTCGGGTGCGGGTCAGTCCCGGCCGCGGCGGCGGTACAGGACGCCGGCGGCGACGTAGCCCACCAGCGCGATTCCCGCGCACCAGGCCAGGGCGATGGCGGCGCTGTTGCCTATCGGCGTGCCCATGAGCAGGCCGCGGGTGGTCTCGGTGATCGAGGTGACGGGCTGGTGTTCGGCGAAACCGCGCAGCCAGCTCGGCAGGGTGTGCACCGGGACGAACGCGCTGCTGATGTAGGGCAGGAACATGAAACTGAAGGTGAAACCGTTGGCCGCCTCCGGATTCGGGGCCAGCAGGCCCAGCGCCGCGGCCAGCCAGGACAGCGCCAGGATGTAGAACGCGAGCAACCCGGCCACCGCGAGCCAGCGCAGCGGATCACCCGTCGGCCCGAAGCCCAGCGCCACCGCCACCAGAATGACCAGGCCGGTGGTGAGGAGATTGCGGATGACGCTCTCCACCACATGACCCGAGAGGACCGACGAGCGGGAGATGGCCATCGCGCGGAAGCGATCGACGATGCCGTTGTGCATATCGGTCGCCACCCGGGGCGCGGTCAGCGCGGCGCCGAAACCCGCGCACAGCAGAATGATCCCGGGCACCACGTAATCGATGTATTCGCCGGTGCCGACGCTCATCGCGCCGCCGAATACGTAGACGAACATGAGCAGAATGACGACCGGAATGGCGACTGTCATCAGCAGCGTGTCCGGACTACGCAGGGTGTGGCGCGCACTCCGGCCGAGCATGGTGGTCGAATCCTGGGCCGCGCGAACGAGAGTGGTCACGACTGAGAGCCTTTCCGGTCGGTTCCGGTCAGCGCGAAGAAGACATCGTCGAGATCCGGGGTGTGAATGGCGAGACGGTCGATGGTGAGATCGTGATCGTCGAAACGGTCGAGCAGGCCGCGGATATCGCCGACGGAGCCGTCCGAGGGTACGTCCAGGGCCAGTTGCTCGGCGTCGACCTCACCGGCCGGCACCACCCGCACCGCCGCGGCGAGGCCGTCGGCGTCGGCGAAGGTCAGGCGCAGATGCCCGCCCGGCACCAGCTGTTTCAGCTCGGCCGCGGTGCCCTCGGCGACGATGCGGCCGCCGTCGAGCACGGCGATCCGGTCGGCGAGCTGATCGGCCTCCTCGAGATACTGCGTGGTGAGGAAGATGGTGACGCCCTGGCCGACCAGGCCGCGGATGACGTCCCAGAGTTCGCGGCGGCTGCGCGGATCCAGGCCCGTGGTCGGCTCGTCGAGGAAGACGATGCGCGGGTCGCCCATCAGGCTCATGGCCAGGTCGAGTCGGCGCACCATACCGCCCGAATAGGTACCGACGCGTTTCGACGCGGCCTCGACCAGGTCGAACTGCTTCAGCAGAGTCGTTGTGCGCCTTGCTGTTTCCGCCGCACCCAGGTGCAGGAGCCGCCCGGCCAGGCGGAGGTTCTCCGCGCCGGTGAGCACCTCGTCCACCGAGGAGTTCTGCCCCGTGACGCCTATGGCCGCGCGCACCTTGTCGCCCTCGCGAGCCGGATCGTGGCCGCCGACCAGCACCTCTCCCCCGTCGCGCGTGCCGAGCGTGGTGAGGATGCGGAGCATGGTGGACTTGCCCGCACCGTTCGGGCCGAGTAGCGAGAAGACCGTTCCCGCAGGGACATTCACGTCGATGCCGCGCAGAACGTGGTGCTGGCCGAACGATTTGACGAGCCCGGAGACTTCGATGGCGGGCCGTCGGCTGACTGCTGTCATGGGGTCCTCTGAATCCGAATGCGATCCGAAACTGTGTATGTCATACACTGTGTTTTATAGCGTACACAGTTCTTGGCATGGCGCAAGATGGTGACGCAGGATGTGCGCGGCGGATACGAACAGGAGGCCCGGTGGCGAACGAGGAGCAGGTCCTACCCCCGGCGATGAAGCTCATGTGGGACACGGACAGTGCGGGCACCCGCGGGCCCAAACGCGGGCTCAGCCTGGACCAGATCCTCGACGCCGCCATCAGAATCGCGGATGCCGACGGCTACGCCGGACTCTCCATGGGCAAGCTCGCCAAGGAGCTCGGATTCACCACCATGTCGCTCTACCGCTACGTGGACAGCAAGGAAACCCTGGTCGAGCTGCTCTCGGACCGGGCCATCGGCGATCCGCCGGTGATCCCGCCCGGCGCGGACTGGCGCGCCGGCCTCGAAGCCTGGGCCTGGGGCGAGTTCCACGCGATCCGGCGGCACGACTGGTGGCTCGACATTCCGCTCACCACTCCCCCCGTGGGCCCGAACAACATGGGCTGGCTCGAAGCGGGCATGACGGCGCTGTCCGGCATCGCCGCCCCCGAACCGGTGCGCCTGCAACTGGTGGTGAACCTGTCGCTGTACGTCATCGGCCGCACCCGGTTCCTGCGCGACACCGTCAAGAGCGTCGAGAACGAACTCGACTACTCCGCCGCCCTGAGCCTGGTCCTTGACCCCGCCCGCTTCCCCGCCGTCGCCAGCGCGATCGCCCACCGCGCGTTCGACGACGAGGAAATCAATTGGGAGGAAGCGGATTTCACGTTCGCCCTGGATCGGCTACTGGACGGGTACGCCCAGTTCATCGCGACCTTCGAGGAGCCGGAGGACTGACCGATCCGCCGGTCGGGGCACGTGAGCGGGAGCCGAGGTGGCGCCGCGGATATCACCCCGGGCCGGTGCCGTCGTGGGAACGGGAGACCTCGCGCGGATCGATCGTGCGGAGAGCCTCGATCAGGGCAAGGGCCTGAGCTTCGGGGTCGGCGGGGTCGACTCGGACGCTGAAGCCGAATTGCCGCTGTGGCCGTTCGGTTGTCGACATCAAGTAGACCTTGGCCAGGTCGATGTCCCGCGTCCACGCCAGGATCCAGCTGATCGAACAGTCCCAGCGGGCCAGAATGCTCGGGTCGGCACGGAGTTCGGAGTGGATCCGGCGGCTCAGGGTGCGGGCGGGCCACTCCCAGCTCGTATCGGACTCGGCGCGGGATATTTCGCGGTCGTATGCCGCCGCGGCGAAGCGGAATTCGGGCGGCGGCTCGCTCGCGCCGGCCGTCTGCCAGTCCCGCCAGACGACCTCGTCGCCCTCGCGAACGATCGTGACATACAGTGCGCCACAGCATCCTTCGGCGCAGTAGGCGGTGGCCAGCCTGACCTTGCGCGGGGTCCGCGCCGCGCGGAGACCACCGCCGTCGAGCACGAGTTCGGGCGCCCCGCCCGCGCCCACCGGAAAGGCCGTGACGAGGATCGGGTGGCCATCGACGAGGATCCTGGTCTCGGCGTTGCCGCAGACCCCGGGCCCCGGCACCGCGGGGCTGACGACACGAATCTCCAAGTGACTCTGACCTTCTCGAAGCGGGTGGTCCTCGGACGCGCCGGGCGGCGAGGCGAGGCGATCCCGCACCCATCGCGCGCGCCACGCCGCGAACGGGTCCCGGTCGTCCGGCTGCTCGAACAGAGTTGCCTGCCAGGCCGGGCTCCGCAGAACGCGCGTCAGGTCGCCGAGCACCGCCGCGCGTTCGCCGGGTTTCCAGTCCAGGCAGTGCGCGGCACCGGTGCGCAGGTCCTCCACGAGCGCCGTCAACGCGGCGCATCGGGCCGCCGTCGGGACCATCAGCGGAACCTGATCCGCCAACAGCGTCAGCACACGACGGGCGTCGGGGTATCTCTCGATCTCGGTGCGGTAGTCCCGATGCGAGGTCATCTGCACCAGCAGCGTGATCGCCTGATCGCGGACGGCGTCGTCGTTACCGTCCTCGACGAGCGCGTCCGCGAGTCGCGTCACTTCGGCGATACGCCGGGCCTGGTCACTCGAGCCGGGATGTTCGGTGACGAAGGCATTGCGCAGGAGCCATTGTCGCGCAGCGGGATCCGCCTGCTCGCAGAGTGCGCTCATCACACCGATGCGGCCGAATCGGCGGGTGCGCGTCGCCAGCCAGACCAGGTCGAAGGCCGCGCCGGGCAGGGTGCCCAGGATCGCGATGGCGCGTTCGGCGAAGCACGGGAGCAGGGCCATGATGCGGAGCAGCGGAATGTCTTCCGGACGCGCGGTCGACTCGAGCAGCAGCAGACCGATCAGGATGGGACGGACGTCGCGGCCGTAGCGAACCAGCCACGTCCCGAGTTCACGCGCCCGGTCGGGGGTGGGTGGCTCGACGTCCGGCAGCGGAAACAATTGCCGCAGACAGCTGACGTTATCGGCGGCGATATCCGGTGCGGTCAGCAACCGGTGCAGGCGTTCGGGTGGGGCGTCCGGTTCGGCGAAGAAGGTCGTCAGCGCGGTGACGAGCGATCGGCGGCGGTCGGCGTAGGAGACCGAATCATGCCGGCGCAGTTGTGCGAGCACGGCATCCGTGCGGGTATCGGTCCCCTCGGGCAACGGACCGTCCGGACTACGCAGATGCAGCGCGGTGATGTGGTCGAACAGGGAATCCGGGTGCTCGAGCGCACTGCGCTCGTGGGGTGCACTCACCGGGAAAGGGTGGTCTCGATTCGCTCGATCATGGGATCAACCATAGCCGGGTGCGACCGGAGCGCCAAGGGAGAATGCGAAAGGCCCTCGACGGCAAGTGGATTCACTCGCGATCGAGGGCCTGTCGGGGTGCTACTACTTCTTGTTCCGGTCGCGCTTCTCGCGCACGCGCACGTTCACGCGCACCGGGGAGCCGTCGAAGTTGAACTCCTCGCGCAGCTTGCGCTCGATGAAGCGGCGGTAGCCCGCCTCGAGGAAGCCGGTGGTGAAGAGCACGAACGTCGGCGGGCGGGTCGAGGCCTGGGTCGCGAACAGCACGCGGGGCAGGCGACCGCCGCGCATCGGCGGCGGGGTCGCGGCCACGACCTCCTTGAGCCAATTGTTCAGGCGGCCCGTGGAAATGCGCTTGTCCCACGACTCCAGCGCGGTTTCCATCGCGGGAACCAGCTTCTGCACGGCGCGACCGGTGTGCGCGGAGATGTTGACCCGCTGCGCCCAGCGGACCTGCACCATCTCGCGGTCGATCTCCCGCTCGAGCTGCTCGCGGCGGTCCTCGTCGACCAGATCCCACTTGTTGTAGGCGATCACCAGCGCGCGGCCGGTCTCGGCCACCATGGAGATGACGCGCAGATCCTGTTCGGTCACCGGCTGCGAGGCGTCGATCAGCATGACCACGACCTCGGCGGCCTCCATGGCCGACTTGGTGCGCAGCGAGGCGTAGAACTCGGTGCCGCTGGCGTTGGCCACCTTGCGGCGCAGACCGGCGGTGTCGACGAAATTCCAGGTCTTGCCGCCCAATTGGACCAGCGAGTCGACCGGGTCGACCGTGGTGCCCGCGACATCGTGCACCACCGAACGCTCGGCGCCCGACAGCTTGTTCAGCAGACTGGACTTGCCGACGTTCGGCTTGCCGACCAGCGTCACGCGGCGCGGGCCGCCGATCTGGCCGGTGCCCTCGCGCGGGGTCTCGGGCAGCACCGACAGGATGTCGTCGAGCAGATCACCGGTGCCGCGACCGTGCGCGGCGGAGATCATCTTCGGCTCGCCCAGACCCAGCGACCACAGCTCGGCCGCGTCGGATTCGATCTTCTGGTTGTCGACCTTGTTGGCCACCAGGATGACCGGGGTCTTGGAGCGGCGCAGCACCTTGGCCACCGCTTCGTCGGTGGAGGTCGCGCCGACCGTGGCGTCCACGACCACCAGGATCGCGTCCGCGGTGTTCATGGCGACCTCGGCCTGGCGGGCCACCGACTGCTGCAGTCCCTTGGCGTCGGGCTCCCAGCCGCCGGTGTCCTGCACCAGGAATCGCCGCCCGGCCCAGTTGGCCTCGTACGAGATGCGGTCGCGGGTGACGCCCGGAACGTCCTCGACCACCGCTTCGCGACGGCCCAGAATACGGTTCACCAGAGTCGATTTGCCGACGTTCGGCCGGCCGACAATGGCCAGGGTGGGCATGGCGAGGAACTCGCCACTCTCCTCGCCTTCGAGTTCGGCGATCTCCCAATCGGATTCGTCCGACCAGATGCCGTCACCGGCGAAGGTGTCCTGCGTCACTGCGCGCCTCCTGCCGAAATCTGCTGCCGCACAACGCGATACAGCTCGTCGATAACCTCGTCCTTGTTCAGGTCGCTGGTGTCCACCAGGATCGCGTCCTCGGCCGGACGCAGCGGGGACACCTTGCGGGTGGAATCGAGGTTGTCGCGGCGCTGGACATCGGCCAGCACCGCCTCGTAATCGTCGCCCCGGCCCTCGGCGATGTTCTGCGCGTTGCGGCGCTGCGCGCGGGCCTGAGCGGACGCGGTCAGATAGATCTTCACGTCGGCGCCGGTCAGCACCACCGTGCCGATGTCGCGGCCCTCCACCACGATTCGGCCCGCGGCCGCGGCGATATCGCGCTGCATGGCGACCAGCAGCTCGCGCACCTCGGGCACGGCCGACACCGCGGACACGGCCTTGGTCACCGCGTCGCCGCGGATCTCCGAGGACACGTCCTCACCGTCGAGCAGAATCACCTCGCGGCTGGGATCGTTGCCGATCGTCAGCGGCAACTCCTTGACCGCCACCGCGATCGCGGCGGCATCGTCCAGATCGACGCCACCGCGCAGCACGCGCAGCGTCGCGACCCGGTACATGGCGCCGGTATCGAGATAGCTCGCGCCCAGCCGCGTGGCGAGCAGGCGCGAAACACTGGACTTGCCGGTGCCGGACGGTCCGTCCATGGCAACGACGAGCGACGACGTACCCGTCACCTCACCGGTCTCCTCGATCAGCGAACTCACACCATTCACAACGACACCGCCTCGTAGAGCTTCCCGATTTCGTCCCGGCCCAGCACCCGCAGCGCACCCGGCCGCTGATCGCCGAGGGCGACCGGGCCGATATGGGTGCGCACCAGCGCGATGACCGGGTGATCGACCGCGGCCAGCAGGCGGCGAACGATGTGCTTGCGACCCTCGTGCAGGACCACCTTGACCAGCGAACGGCCCTGACCGACCTCGAGCACGACGAACTTGTCGACCTTGGCCGGGCCGTCCTCCAGCTCCACGCCCTCGCGCAGCAGCTTGGCGACCTGACGTTCCTTGACCTCGCCGTTGACCGTGGCCAGGTAGGTCTTGGACACCTCGAACGACGGGTGCATCAGGCGGTGCGCCAGATCGCCGTCGTTGGTGAGCAGCAGCAGGCCCTCGGTGTCGGCGTCCAGGCGGCCGACGTGGAACAGGCGCTGCCCGGCGGCGACCCGCTCGGCGACGATGTCGCCCACGCACGGGCGGCCCATCTCGTCGCTCATGGTGGACTGCCAGCCCTTGGGCTTGTTCAGCGCCAGGTAGACCTGCTCGGACCGCACCACGACGCGCACGCCGTCCACGCGGACCACCGCGTTCTGCGGGTCGATGCGCAGGCCCTGCTCGCGCACGATCTTGCCGTCGACCTCGATGCGGCCGGCGTCGATCATCTCCTCGGCGGCGCGGCGCGAGGCCACACCCGCCTTGGCGAGCACCTTCTGCAGCCGCTCGCCCTCGCCCCACGGCAGCTTCTTCGGGCCGCCGGCCTCGGGCTGATCCACGTGCTGGTGCCGGGCGGGCTTGGCGTTGCTCAGCAGTACCGACACATCGGGCGAGGGCCGATGCACCTTCTTGGCGGCGGGCTGGGCCGCGGGCGTGGCCGGGCGGCCGAAACCGCTGCGGCCCTGGGCGCCCCGGGCGTCGCCGCCGCGCGGAGCGGAGGAATTGGTGCGGGCGGACGGGGCCGCGCCGCGCGAAGTGCCGCGCGCGCCTTCGTAGGAGCCGCCGCGGGCCGAGTTCCCGCCGCGCGAACCGTCGTAACCGCCGCCGCGCGAAGCGTTTCCGTCACGCGAGCCCTCGTAGCCGCCGCGCGAAGTGCCGCCCCGTGCGCCCTCGTAGCCGCCGCGCGAGGTGTTTCCGCCGCGCGAACCCTCGTAGCCGCCGCGACCGGAGTTGCCGCCGAACGACCGCGAGTCGCCGTAGCCCGAACCGCCGCGGGAACCGCCACGCGAGTCGGAACCGCCGCGGGAACCGTACGACCCCGAGCCGCCGCGCGAGCCCTCATAGGACGAACCGACGCCGCGCGAATTGCCGCGCGAACCCTCGTAGGAGCCGGCGCCGCGGGAACCGCCGCGCGAGTTGTCGTAGGAGCCGGCGCCGCCGCGCGAGCCACCCCGGGAATCGCCGCGGCCGGAGCCGCCGCCCCAGGACTGCGCGTCGCCGCGGGCTCCGCCGCGTGGTGCGCTCGCACCGCGCGAGCCATAAGAATCGCCACTTCGGGCGGACCTGTCGGCCCTGCCGCGGGTCGGCTGAGACCCTCTGGGTTCGTAACCCTTACTGCGTTCCGGTGTGCCATCTCGGCGAGCGGGAGTATTCACGATGTCCTTGTTTCAATCCTCGGCGCCGAGGTCGATGTCCGACTCGGCTGGTTTTTTCAGCCTGGTGTACCGGGGGTCGGTCTCCAGGCTCTCGTTGATCTCGTCGATCAGGTCGACGCCCGGGAGCAAGGGCGCCAACGGCGGCAATTCCGCCAGGGACGGGAGCCCGATCCGTTCCAGGAACAGTTCGGTGGTGGCGTACCGGGTGCCATTGGTATCCGGGTCCGCACCACTCTCCGCGATCAGCCCCCGCGCCAGCAGGGTGCGGATCACGCCGTCCACGTTCACTCCGCGCACCGCACTCACACGGGCTCGGGTAACCGGTTGACGGTACGCGATGACCGCCAGTGTTTCCAAAGCGGCGCGGGTCAGTTTCGAGCGCGCGCCATCCAACAGCATACGTTCCACGTAGGGCGCGAACTCCGTGCGCGTGTAGTACCGCCACCCGTCCCCCACGAACCTGAGATCCATGCCACTGCGCCGCACGGTCAGCTCCGCCGACATCTCCCGCAGCAGGGTCTCCACCCGCCGCGGGGTGTCGTTGACCGCCGCCGCGAGCAGTTCGACGGGCGCCGGGGCGTCCACGACCAGCAGCATCGCCTCGAGCGCCGACCGCAGCTCGTCCTCGTCGAGGGCGTCGAACTCCCCCGCTTCCCCCTCGTCCCCGAAGTCCAGCCGCCCCTGCCCCGGTTCCTCGCCCGCCGAGTCCGGAGCGTGTGCGGATTCACCTGTGATATCCGCGTCAACAGGCGCGCGGTCATCATCCGCGACGCCGACCGAGAGATCGGCATCCGCCGAATCGGCCGACCCGGCCCCGGCCGCCGACGCGGGCTCGCTCGAATCCGATTGCGCGGTGGTCGCGACGGGGTCGGCATCACCGTCGTCGTCGGCGCGCACTGACTCGATCAACCGTAATCCTCCTCGATGGTCACCGGCTCGGCCGGTTGGTCCGCGAGCTCGCCGATCCAGCTGATCGCGAGCGGGCCCAGCGGATCGGGCTGGTCGAACTCGATCGTCTTGCCGCGGTAGAGCTCGAGCAGCGCCAGGAAGCGGGCGACGATCTGCACCGCCACCTCGCAGTCGGCGCAGAGCTCGGTGAAGCTCGTCCAGCCGCCGGCGCCGCGGCTCTTCAGCATCTCCAGAACCAGGGCGGCCTGCTCGGCGACCGAGACCGAATGCTGATGAATGTGATCGAGCCCGACGGTGGGCACCGGGCGCGGGGTGAACGCGGTCGCGGCGACCTCCGCGAAACCCGCGGCATCCACTCCCAGGGTAACGTCCGGCAACAGCTCGAGGTAGCGCTCCTCCAGCGAGACCGCGCGCGGATAGCGTTGCAGCGCAGCGGCCTCGAGCTCGCCCAGCAATTCCGCGACCTGTTTGAAGGCGCGGTACTGCAGCAGGCGCGCGAAGAGCAGGTCGCGAGCCTCCAGCAACTCCAGATCGTCCTCGTCCGAGACCTCGCCCGAGGGCAGCAGGCGCGCGGCCTTGAGATCGAGCAGGGTCGCGGCGACCACCAGGAACTCGGTGGTCACGTCCAGGATCTTGTCCGCGCGCAGGCCCTGTTCGCCGGACATGCTGGCGGTCAGCGCCTTGGTGTAGGCGATGAACTCGTCGGTGACCTTGTGCAGCGCCACCTCGGTGACATCGAGCCGGCGCGAGGAGATCAGCTGCAGCAGCAGGTCGAAAGGCCCCTGGAAATTGGTGAGCCGCAGGTGAAATCCGGTTTTCGAGCCCGCGTCGCCGGACTCGCCCGTGCTCTCCGGAGCGGCGTCCGACGGCTCGGACACGACCGCATCGGCGATCACCTCGTCGAGGACGTCGCCCGGTTCACCCTCGCGCTCGGCGTCGAACACGCCGGAATCTCCGTCCGCGGTATCGGTCGCGAACGGCTCAGCCGCATCGCTCAACGGCCCGACCGGTGAATGACTTCCCGCGCCATCGCCCGATACGCTTCCGCACCACCGGATTTCGGCGCCCAGGTGGTGATCGGCTCACCCGCGACGCTGGCGTCGGGGAAACGCACGGTACGCGAGATCACGGTGTCGTAGACCAGGTCACCGAACACCTCGACCACGCGCGTCATGACCTGGCGCGAATGCAGCAGACGGGCATCGAACATGGTGACAACGATGCCGTACAGGATGAGCGAGGGGTTCAGCCGGTCCCGCACCTTCTCCACGGTGTCGTTGAGCAGCGCCAGCCCGCGTAGCGAGAAGTACTCGCACTCCATGGGAATGATCACACCGTCCGCGCAGGCGAGCGCGTTCACGGTGAGCAGACCCAGCGAGGGCTGGCAGTCGATGAGGATGTAGTCGTACTGACTGCGCAGCGGCGCCAGCGCCCGGCCCAGGGTGTGCTCGCGGCCGACCTCGTTGACGAGCTGGATCTCCGCCGCCGACAGATCGATATTGGACGGCAGCAGATCCATGCCGTCCACCTTGGTGTTCATCCGCACCTGGTCGACGCTGATCTTGCCCGGCCCGACCAGCAGGTTGTGCACGGTCAGATCGAGATCGTGATGGGCCACCCCGAGCCCGGCCGAGAGCGCGCCCTGCGGATCCAGATCCACCAGCAGCACGCGGCGACCGTATTCGGCCAGCGCCGCACCGAGATTGATGGTCGAGGTGGTCTTGCCCACCCCGCCCTTCTGATTGCACATCGCCACGACCAGCGCGTCCCCCGTGTGGTCGGGCTCCGGCGGATCCGGGATATCGCGCAGCGGGCGCCCGGTGGGACCGAGCTCCGGGCTGCTGGCCACATCTGCGGCTTCCCACAGGGTTTGCGCGGCGGTCTCGATCCGCTGGCCCGCACCACCGGCTTTCGTCACGTCCGCTACTCCTTCGACGTACCTGCCCTTACCCGCCGGACCGAAAGTGCCGGTGGGGGCGCGCCCGACCGCGTGTGCGGACGGGTCACCTCTAGACGCTACCGCCTGTCGGCGTCAGACCCCTGTTCGGACACGCACCCTGAAGCTGCACTTCAGCCCCGCTAGCGGGCACGCGGATGGGCTGTTGCCCAGACCTCGTGGAGCGTGCCGACAGTCACCAGAGTGTAGATCTGCGTGGTGGTTACGGAGGCGTGACCGAGTAACTCCTGCACCACGCGTACATCCGCGCCACCGTCCAGCAGATGCGTGGCGAACGAATGTCGCAGCGTGTGCGGGGAGACCTTGGCGGCGATTCCGGCCCGATCGGCCGCGGAATGCAGTACCTGCCAAGCGGTTTGGCGGGTGAGCCGGCCGCCGCGGTGATTGAGGAAGAGCGCGGGGGTAGACCGGCCGCGACCGGACAGCTCGGGCCGGCCGCGCACCAGGTACGCGTCCACCGCGGCCAGCGCGGGCCGCCCGATCGGGACCATCCGTTGCTTACCGCCCTTGCCGCGCAGCACGACAGCGCGGTCGCCGGCGTCGATGTCGTCCACATCGAGTGCGGTGATCTCGGAGATGCGCGCGCCCGTGGAGTAGAGCAGTTCCAGCAGGGCGCGGTCGCGCAGACCGCGCGGGGCGTCGGGCCCCTCCGCGCCGGCGGCGTCCAGCAAACGCGAAATCTGGTCGTAGGGCAGCGCTTTGGGCAGGCGGCGTGGGGGCGTCGGCGGCTTGACCGGATGCGCCACGTCCGCCTCGGTGACGCCCTCGGCGACCGAGAATCGGTGCAGGCCCCGCACCGCGACCAGCGCCCGCGCGGCCGAACTCGCCGCCAGCGCGGCATGATCCGCGTCACCCGCCCGCAGCCACACCACGAAATCGGATATGTCGGACTCCCGCACCTCGGTGAGATCCGCCACCCCGCGCTCGGTCAGAAAATCCAGGTACCGCCCCAGATCCCGCCGATACGCACCGAGCGTGTTGCGCGCCATACCGCGCTCGACCGTCAAATGGTCCAGGTAGGCGTCGATTCGGCGGCTCAGCACGCTGCCATCATGGCACCGGTGACCGACAACGGCGGGCACGCACGCGCGCCCGGCGCGTGGCCGGCGGAACCGGTCCGGTCGAAAAGCCTTGACCAGCACGGATACCCGAGGAGGCGGCGATACCCGCTATTTCTCGGCGGCTTTGCGATTCAGGAACTTCGTGGGCAGGCCGGGCCAGGGCGCGTCGGCGGGGCGCGGCTCGAGGCCCGCGGCCCGGGCGGCCAGCAGCGCGGTGACGCCCGCGACCGCGGTGGCGTTGGTGATCTCGCCCGCGAGGGCCCGGCGCGCGGCCTCGGCGACCGGCACCCGCAGCACCTGCAGGTCGGCTTCCTCGTGCTCGGGTTCGGGCTGCTCGGTCTCGTACAGGCCCGAGGCCAGGTAGATGCGCAGCGCCTCGTCGGTGAAGCCGGGCGAGAGCTCGATGTCCACCAGCACCGACCACTCGCGCGCGGCGAGCCCGGTCTCCTCGGCCAATTCGCGCTGGGCCGCGTGCAGCGGATCCTCCCCCGGCGCGTCCAGCAGGCCCGCGGGCAGCTCGAGCAGCCTCCGCCCGATCGGATGGCGGTACTGGTTGATCAGCACCAGATTGTCGTCCTCGTCCACCGCGGCCACCGCCACCGCCGCGTGATGTTCGATCACCTCGCGCTCGGCGACCCGCCCGCCGGGCATGGCCACCTGATCCAGCCGGAGCGCCAGAATCGCGCCCTCGTACACGGTGCGGCTCGAAACGGTGTCGAAGTCATGCGTGCCGGGCGCGGAGTCAGCCATGGGCCAACCTTATCGGGCCGGGTGCGGGACCGACCCGGGCCCGGACACCGAACGCCGAAGGCCCGGCCCCGAACACCGCCGTGGAGGCGGGTGTTCGGGGCCGGGCCTCGGGAGAAACCGGGTCCGAGGACCGCGGGCGGCACAGCGCCCGCGGCCGTCAGCTCTTGACCTTGTCGCCCTTCGCGGCCTTGGCGGCCGCCGCGGGCTTGACCGCTTCGGCGGCGGGCTCGGGGGTGAGCTCGACCGGAAGCTGTTCGGCCGCCTTGTACTTCAGCGCGGCCGAGATGAGCGCCGCGAACAGCGGGTGCGGGCGCGTCGGACGGGACTTGAGCTCCGGGTGCGCCTGGGTGGCGACGAAGAACGGATGCTTGTCCTGCGGCAGCTCCACGAACTCGACCAGGTGGCCGTCCGGGGAGGTGCCGCTGAAACGCAGACCGCTCTTGGCGATCTTGTCCCGGTAGGTGTTGTTGACCTCGAAGCGATGGCGGTGCCGCTCGGACACCTCCGTGCTGCCGTAGGCCTGCGCCACCACCGAATCCTGCTCCAGCACCGCCGGATACGCGCCCAAGCGCATGGTGCCGCCCAGATCCGCCTCACCGGCCACGGCCTGTTCCTGATCGGCCATGGTGGAGATGACCGGGTACTTGACGTCCGGCTCGAACTCGGTCGAGTTGGCGTCGTCCAGGCCCACCGACCGCGCGGATTCGATCACCATGCACTGCAGGCCCAGACACAGGCCCAGGGTGGGAATGCCGCGGGTGCGGGTGAACTTGATCGCCCCGACCTTGCCCTCGATACCGCGAATGCCGAAGCCGCCCGGGATGAGCACGGCGTCGACGTCTGCCAGGTGCGTGCGCGCACCGGCCTCGGTCTCGCACTCGTCGGACTGCACCCAGCGGATGTTCACCTTGGCGTGCGAGGCGAAACCGCCGGCGCGCAGCGCCTCGGTGACCGAGAGGTAGGCGTCGGGCAGGTCGACGTACTTGCCGACCAGCGCCACGGTGACGTGCTCGCGCGGGTTGTGCACCCGATCGAGCAGATCGCCCCACACGGTCCAGTCCACATCGCGGAACGGCAGGCCCAGGCGGCGCACGACGTACGCGTCCAGACCCTCGCGGTGCAGCACCTTGGGGATGTCGTAGATCGACGGCGCGTCGGGGGTCGAGATGCAGGCATCCACGTCCACGTCGCACATGAGGGCGATCTTGTTCTTGAGCGGTTCCGGCACATCGCGATCGCAGCGCAGGATCAGGGCATCGGGCTGGATGCCGATGTTGCGCAGCGCCGCCACCGAGTGCTGGGTCGGCTTGGTCTTCAGCTCGCCCGAGGGACCCAGGTAGGGCACCAGCGTGACGTGCAGGAAGAAGCAGTTGTCCCGGCCCACCTCGTGGCGGATCTGCCGAGCCGCCTCGAGGAACGGCTGCGACTCGATATCGCCGACGGTGCCGCCGATTTCGGTGATGACCACGTCGGGCACCTGGCCGTGCAGGTCCGGCTCCGCCATCGCGGTGATCCGGGCCTTGATGGCGTCGGTGATGTGCGGGATGACCTGCACGGTGTCGCCGAGGTATTCGCCGCGGCGCTCCTTGGCGATCACGGTCGAATAGATCTGACCGGTGGTGACATTCGCGATCCCGGAGAGATCGCGATCGAGGAAGCGTTCGTAGTGACCCACGTCGAGGTCCGTTTCCGCGCCGTCCTCGGTCACGAACACCTCTCCGTGCTGGAAAGGATTCATCGTGCCTGGATCGACGTTGAGGTACGGATCCAACTTCTGCATCGTCACGCGCAAACCGCGCGACGTGAGCAGCTGACCGAGGCTGGAGGCGGTCAGACCCTTACCGAGTGAAGAGGCAACGCCACCGCTGACGAAGATGTGTTTCGTGGCCGCGCGCGCCGGAATCCGTGATTGACCCACGGGACTTCACGGTAACACGAACCCCGGATGCCGATCGAATGCCACGCGGCGGACATCCCCGCGATTCCGGCCCGGCCCCCGTCGTTAACGCGAATATTGCCCGTCGGCGGCCGGTTCCGGTCAGTGCGGCATGGCCACGACTGTGAGCGAGGTCGCGGACGCCCCGGTGCCGTATCGCCCGGTGCCGCCGTTCAGCTGTTCGGTGAGCCCGAGCACGGTGGTGATGCGGCCGATCTGGTGGTCGACGTTGTCCACCGTCGTGATCGTTGCCAGCGGCGCCTCCGAGCGTGCCACGGCGATCGCGCCGGGTCCCTCGGCGGCCCCGTAGCGACCCGCCAGCACCACGCCGGCCGAATGCGCGCGCAGGCCCGCGGCGAAGCGCGCCAGGATGGTGCCGCGATTGCTCTCGGGCGCGCGGGCGCCGTCCCCGGCCACCACGACCGACAGTTGCGCCGGGCCCTGCACATCGGAAGTGAGGAAGCCGCCGCCGCGCAGGGTCTCCAGGGCGAGCCCGCGTTCGGGATCGGTGCCGCGCGGCTGACCGGTGGCCGGATCGGTGAGCAGGACCTGTCCGAGCAGGTCGCCGGCCAGGCTGCCCTGATCGGGTGCGTCGACGCGCAGTTGCCCGCCGGCGGGCACCACGTTGGTGAGCGCGGTGCGCAGCCGATCGCTCTCGCCGGAGTCGGTGAACGCCTCGGCGAGGGTGACGCGGCCGGTGACGGCGGCGCCCGCGGCCAGCAGCGCCGCGCTCACCGCGTCGACGTCGGCGGCGTCGGCGTCCGGGGCGGCGAACACCAGGACGCTGCGCCCGGCCAGATTGCCCGCGAGCAGTTTGCCCGCCGCGCCGGACAGGAAGTCGTCGGCGGCGCGCAATTGCGCGGTGAGCCGGTCGTTCTCGGCGATCAGCGCGTCGCTCGCGGGCCGGTCGCCCCTACCGGGGATGAAACCGTCCGAGCGGGTCTGGCTGCCGAGCACCACCCCGACCGCGAGGGCCAGGAAGACGGCGGCGATCGAAACAGCGTGGTGGCGAAAGGAAAGCACGACTCCCCTACCTGATTCCGTCGATCGTGTTCTGTATCCACAGCCAGGTGCGATCCCAGGCGTTGGTGGTCCAGTCCAGGACCTCGGCGCCCATGTGGGTGGCCAGCATCGCGACGATGAGCGCCACCAGCGCGGCCAGCACCACCAGGGCGATCGCCCAGCCCGAACCGCGCTGGCGGTACAGCACCGCAACGGCTTTCGCGTCCATGAGCTTGGTGCCGATCTTCAATCTGGTGAGGAAGGTGGCCGGGTTGGAATCGCGGCGGCCGCGATCGAAGAACTCGTCGAGCGAGACCGCCGCGCCCGCGGTGACGATCAGGCTCGCGCCGTGGTGATCGGCGAGCAGCAGCGCCAGATCGGCGGGCGCGCCCGAGGACGGGAAGGTGGTCGCGCCGATGCCGAGATCCTGAATTCGCTCCAAACCCTTTGCGTGCCCGTCGGTATCGGCGGGCAGGATCACCTCGGCCCCGCACTTGAGGGTGTTGGCGGTGATCTCCTCGGGGTCGCCGACGATGAGGTCGGGGCGGTAGCCGTGGCGGATCAGGGTGTCCGCGCCGCGGCCGACGCCGATGAGGATGGGCGCGTATTCCTTGATGAAAGGCTTGATGCGCTTGAGATCATCGGCGTGGTCGGGTCCGTCGGCCACGACGACGACGTGCTTCTTGCGCATGTCGACCGCGACCTCGGGTACGCCGATTCCGTCTATCAGCAGCGAGCTTTCGGTGCGGATGAACTCGATGGTGTTGCCCGCGAAGGCTTCCAGGTGATCGGCCAGCCCGTTGCGGGCCTCGATCATGCGCTCGGCGATACCGAGTTCGGTGAGCTCGATGCCGTCCACGAGCGCTTCGGGTTCCTTCTTGCTCGACTTGTCGGCGTACACCACGCCGCCGTCGACGCGTACCCGCGTGCCGTCCTTGATCCGGGTGAAGACATCGGAGCTGACCGCGTCGAGCAGCAGGACGCCGTTGGCCACCAGCACCTCCGGACCCAGATTCGGGTAGCGGCCGGAGATGGAGGGCGAGGCGTTCACCACCGCGGCGACCCGGGCCTGCACCAGGCGGTCGGCGGTGAGCCGGTCCAGGTCCATCTCGTCCAGGAAGACGATGTCGCCCGGTCCCACGCGCTGCAGCAGACGCCTGGTGTTGCGGTCCACCCGGGCCGGCCCCACGATTCCGGGGAGCGTTTCGGAGTTGCGCGACAGCAGTCCCAGCATCTTCATAGCAACTGATGATTATCGGAAAGTCTCAACCTGTGGTGGAGGCGCGCCGGGCCGCCGCATTCGTCACTGTGATGCCACATCGGTCACAGTGATGCCGGTATCCGTGAACATCCGGTACAGATATGCTCCGGGCAACGGTTCGAGAGGAGACACCACCGTTATGGCCAGCACCACCGTCGATACTGTCCTGAACGCCCCGCGCGACGTCGTCTACAAGCTTTTCACCGACCGCGACAGCATTTCGAGCTTCATGCCGATCCAGATCGTGCTCAAGAAGCCGGGAGCCGGCAGCCCGTCCGGCGTCGGCGCGCAGTACCAGCTGGGTCTGGGCCCGGTCGGCGTCACGGAGGAGACCGTCGAACTGGTCCCCAACGAGCGCTTCGTCTACAAGATCGTCAAGGGCGCGCCGGTCAAGCGGCACTACGGCACCGTGACCTTCGCCGACGCCCCCGGCGGCACCCGCGTGGTCTACACCATGGACTCCGAACCGAGCCTGCCGGTGCCGGCCAAGGTCCTCGAGATCGGGCTGCGCGCCCTGATCAACCAGTTCCTGGCCGGTGCGCGCAAGGCCGTCAAATAGGCCGGGCGGCAACCCGATCGGCTGATCCGGCGCGAGCCACACCGCCGCGCACCGCTCCGAGTCCCCCGCGGCTCGCGGCGGCGCGGCGCGAGAGGTGTTCCGCAGCACGCCGGATCAGGTGAATCGAACGACACGGCCCCCGAACACGATGTGTTCGGGGGCCGTTCGCTGTCCCTCCGTCGGATCAGTGTGCGGCGGTGACCTTTTCGGCGTCGGCCGTGGTCAGCAACTCCCAGGCGTGCGCGCGACCGGTCTCGGTGTCGTCCAGGCCGGCGAGCATGCGGGCCAGTTCCACGACCCGCTCGTCCCGGGTCAGCGACCGCACCCCGGAGTTGACGCCCTTGCCGTCGTCGACCTTGTCCACCATCAGGTGGGTGTCGGCGAACGCCGCCACCTGCGGCAGGTGGGTCACCACGATGACCTGGTGGGTGCGCGCCAATTGCGCCAGGCGACGGCCGATCTCGACCGCGGCCCGGCCGCCGACACCGGCGTCGACCTCGTCGAAGACCATGGTCGTGCCGTGCTCGGAACTGGCGAGCACCACCTCGAGCGCGAGCATGATGCGCGAGAGCTCACCGCCGGAAGCGCTGCGGCTCAGGGGCAGCGGCTGCGCGCCCGAGTGCGCGGCGAGCCGGAACTCCACCTCGTCCACCCCGGTGGAACCGGCGTGCAGCTCCTGCCCGTCCACCAGCAGCGGCGCGGAATCCTGCGCACCGGCCGGAACCGGGCGCACCCCGACCTCGAGCCGGGCCCGGCCCATGGCCAGACCGCTCAGTTCGGCGCTGACCGCGGTGGCCAGCTTGCCCGCGGCCTTGCCGCGGGCCACGGTCAGCTTGCGGGCTGCCTCGCGCACCTTGTCCGCGGCGGTCTCCACCTCCGCGGCCAGGGCCGCCAGCGCCTCGTCCGAGACGTCGAGCGACTGCAGGCGCGTTCTGGACTCGTCGGCCCAGGCGATGACGCCGTCGATGTCCGGGGCGTACTTGCGGGTCAGGGTCTTGAGCTCGGCCTGCCGGGTGAGCAGGGAGTCCAGCGCGCCCGGATCCGACGGCAGATCCGACAGGTAGGAGCTGAGCTCGGTGGTCAGATCCACCACCACCGACAGCGCCTCGCCCAGCCGCGGCCCCAGCGCGGTCAGCGCCGGATCGTCGGCGGCCTCCAGGCGCGCGCGAGCGGTGCCCAGCAGATCCAGCGCGCCCGAACCCTCCCCCGGGGTGTCCGAGGGCCCGGCCAGGGCGTCGTGCGCGGCCGCGGCGGCCTCACGCAGCGAATCCAGATCCGAGAGCCTGCGCACCTCGACGACGATCCGCGCGTCCTCGTCGGGCTCGGGCGCGATCGCGTCGATCTCGTTGAGCGACTGGGTCAGATGATCGGCCTCCAGCGCCAGTTCGCGACTGCGCGCGGTGCGCTCGAGCAACTGGTTGCGCGCCTCGAGCCAGGTGCGGCGCACCTTCTGGTACTTGCGCAGCAGCGGGGCGACGGCGTCGGCCGCGAACTGATCCAGCGCGTGCAGCTGCTGATCCGGCCGCTGCAGGCGCAACTGATCGTTCTGCCCGTGCACGGTCAGCAACGGGGTGGTGAAATCCGAGAGGACCGAGGCCGGAACGCTGCGCCCGCCCAGATGCGCGCGCGAGCGGCCATCGCTGCCGACCGTGCGCACGGCGATGATGCTGCCGTCGTCATCGGTTTCCGCGCCGGAGGATTCGAGCACCTCCTTGACCTCGAGAATCGCGCCGTCGTGCACCGCGTCGACGGTGAAGCGCCCCTCGACCACCGCCCGCGAGGCGCCCAGGCGCACCCGTCCCGGATCGGCGCGCGCGCCGCTGAGCAGATGCAGGCTGGTGACCACCATGGTCTTGCCCGCACCGGTCTCACCGGTCAGTACGGTCAGTCCTTCGTGGAATTGCGCGGTGGCCGTGGAAATTACGCCCAGCCCGTCAATCCTGATCTCTGTCAGCACTCGTGCTCTCCGTTCGCGCAGACGCTCGGCCTCGCCAGCCTGTCACGGGCAACTGGAATTTGCGCACCATCCGGTCGGCGAACGGCGCGGAATCGAGCCGCACCCACCGCACCGATTCGGTCCCGCGGACCGCCTCCACCCGGCCGCCCCGCGGCAATGCGAGGGTGCGACGGCCGTCGAGGAAAACTATCGCATCATGGCCCGTGGCAACGGTTTCCACCGCGATCCGGGAATCGGGGCTGGTCACCAGGGGCCGGGCGAACAGGGCATGGGCGTTGCTCGGAATCACCAGCAGCGCTTCGAGTTGCGGCCACACCACCGGCCCGCCGGCGGAGAAGGCGTATGCGGTGGACCCCGTCGGAGTGGCCACCAGCACACCGTCGCAGCCGAACGACGACACCGGGCGGCCGTCCACCTCGAGCACCACCTCGAGAACGCCCATGCGCGCGGCGTTCTCGATACTGGCCTCGTTCAGGGCCCAGCCGGAATCGACGAGCACATCGTCGACCCGCACGCTCACATCGATGGTCATGCGCTCTTCGATGGTGTAATCGCGGCGCACGACCTGTGATAGCGCCTCGTCCAGGTGCTCGGCCTCGGCCTCGGTGAGAAAACCGATGCGGCCCAGATTGATTCCCAGCACCGGCACCGAGGCGTTGCGGGCCAGTTCGGCCGCGCGCAGGAAGGTGCCGTCGCCGCCGAGGGCGAGCACCATTTCCGCGCCCACCGCGGCGTCGGGTGTGTGCGCCATGACGCGCACGGGATAGCCGCCGTCGGGCTCGCCCTGCTCGTCGAGATCGAAACGGGTGCTGTAGGCCTCGTCCTCGAGGACCCGCAACCCGATACCCGCCTCGGAGAAGATCTTGGCCGCCCGGTGCGCGGTCTCGGTGATCTCCGACCGCCCGGGATGCGCGACCAGCAGGACTTCCCGTCCGGTGCCCGGCGAATTCACTGTGGTCCCTCCTGAACCGCCCGATCGATCAACCCCTGCACGCGATCCCGCTCCGCCGGCCCGAAGGCGGTGAACGCGAGATCTGCGGCAACGGCCGAATCCGCTGCGGCCGATACCGTATCGGTTACGACCGACACGGTATCGCCACCGGCGGATTGATCGGCATCGTGCTGCGCGACAGTATTTTCTCCCGCGGCCGGAGCTCCCGCCGCCTCATTACGCAACCACAGGAAGTACTCCACATTCCCGGACGGGCCGGGCAGCGGGCTCGCCACCACGCCCCGGGTCCGCAGGCCCAGCTTCGCCGCGGCGGCCGCGACCTCCAGCACCGTCTCCGCGCGCAGCGCCGGATCGCGCACCACGCCACCGGATCCGAGCCGGTCCTTGCCGACCTCGAACTGCGGTTTGACCATGGGCAGCAGATCGGCGCCGGGCGCGCAGCAGGAGGCCAGCGCGGGCAGCACCAGGCCCAGGGAGATGAACGAGAGATCGGCGACAACCAATTCGACTGTCCCGCCGATCAGTTCGGGGTTCAGCGCGCGAACGTTGGTGCGGTCGTGCACCAGCACCCGATCGTCGTTCTGCAGACGCCAGATGAGCTGGCCGTACCCGACATCGGCGGCGACGACCTGTTTCGCGCCCCTGCTGAGCAGCACATCGGTGAAACCACCGGTGGACGCGCCCGCGTCCAGGCAGCGCTTCCCCTCGACCGAGACCCCGAGCGGTTCGAACGCCTCGAGCGCGCCCAGCAGTTTGTGCGCGCCGCGCGACGCCCACTGCACCTCGTCGGGCTCGTCGCGAACCAGCAGCGGGGCACTGGCCTCCACACCCGTCGCCGCCTTCGTGGCGACACTGCCGTTGATCAGGACGCGACCCGCGTTGATCAGCTCGACCGCGTGCTCCCGCGATCGCGCCAGTCCGCGGCGAACCAGTTCCGCGTCCACCCGTGCGCGTTTGACCACCGTCAGACCTTGTCCACCGTGGCCAGGGCCTGCACCAGCACATCGTGCGCCTGCTCCAGAATGCGGGCGCGCCGAACGATATCGGTGCCCTCGGCCGTGGATTCCCGTGCCCCGGCCGACAATTCGGCCAGCAGGGCGTCGACCTCCGCGCGGACCCGCTGCGGGTCGGCGAATTCCTGATTCGTACCCGGCAGGTGCTGACCGGGCAGCGGAGCCCCCGGGCGGGGCCCCTGGCCGGGTAGCGGCCGGGCGGGCTGCGCGGCGGCAGCGCCGTACGGGACAGGGCTTGGCGTACTCATGGTGGCGACAACGCTACCCGAACCCGCATTCGAACACACGTACCCTGCCGGGTCCGGGGGCCCGGCAGCTATCGGCGAGAATCGACCCCATGGAACGCGACTTCGAGGACCTGATCGCGGAAGCGGACGCGGTCTCGGTGGCCGGCTGGGATTTCTCCTGGCTGGCGGGCCGGGCCACCGAGGAGCGGCCGTCCTGGGGCTATCAGCGGCAACAGGCGGGCAGGCTGGCGACGGCCCGGGCGGCGCTGGACATCCAGACCGGAGGCGGCGAGGTGCTCGCCGAGGCCGAGAAGTTCCCGCCCACGATGGTCGCCACCGAATCCTGGCCGCCGAACCTGGCCGAGGCCACCCGGCTGCTGCACCCGCGCGGAGCGGTGGTGGTCGCCGATCCGGACGAGCCGCCGCTACCGTTCGCCGACTCGGCGTTCGACCTGGTCACCAGCCGCCACCCCGCCACGATCTGGTGGGCGGAGATCGCCCGGGTGCTCGAACCCGGCGGCGTCTACTTCGCGCAGCACGTCGGGCCGGCGAGCGTGTTCGAACTCGTCGAGTACTTCCTGGGACCTCAGCCCGAGGCACGCAAGGGCCGCGATCCCGAACGGGAGGCCGCCGACGCGCGCGCGGCCGGGCTGGAGATCGTCGGGTCCCGGACCGAGCGGCTTCGTATGGAGTTCAACGACATCGGGGCCGTGGTGTACTTCCTGCGCAAGGTGATCTGGATGGTGCCGGGGTTCACGGTCGAGCAGTACCGGGATCGGCTGGCCGAGTTGCACGCGCTGATCGAGGCCGACGGACCGTTCGTCGCCTACTCCGCGCGGACCCTGGTCGAGGCGCGCAAACCCCTGTAGCGCAGGGGCAATCCGCCGGCCACCGCGACGCTAACCCGGCCGGGCGCACCGAACTCCCTGGGCGCGGGGCAGCGACCGTATCGCGGATCGGCGCCGGAGCCGTGGCGTCGGCGCCGTGCGCGCGCCGGAGCCGTGGCGTCGGCGCCGTGCGCGCGCCGGCGCGGCTCAGACCTCGACCGAGAAGTGGTGCGAGGTGATGGCCAGGTGATGGCGCATGTACAGCCGATGCGCCGCGGCGCGGTTCGCCGCGACACCGGAATCCAGGTGCACCGCTTCACAATCGAGCCGCTCGGCCTCACCCTTCACCCAGCTCACGAGCTGATCGGCGTATCCGTTGCCGCGCGCGTCCGGCACGGTGCTGACGTCGTCGACGTACACGAACCGGCCCCACGCCGTCGAATGGGTGACCCGGAAACCCAGGATCGAGCGAGCGTGCTCGGAGGCGTCGTCGAAGACCCCGATCAACCGGTACCCGGCGGGCCGCAACTGCTCGTCGACGAGCCGGGTGATCGCCTCGGCGCTCCCCCACCGCGGCCGCAACTCCAGCAGCGCGGGCCCGCCCAGCCCGGTCTCACCCGCGAAGATCTCCCGTAGTTCGCTCATGGCTCGACGGTAGTTCAGCCCGCGAGCCCGGTCCGAGAGCCACTTCGGGCGAAGTGTGACAGACCATTCGGGCGCGCCCGCCTCGTTGCGCTCGCCCCGTCCGAATACGCGACGATCCCCGCGACGCCGAAGCCCAATGCCACGACGCCGGCCGGGAGGCTTCCGCCCCTCGCCGACGCGATAATCGGCAAAGCGGGTTCGCGCGAACCCGCTTCGGCGCATGTCCGGGCCCGGGGCGGCCCCTCCGCGGCTAGACCGCCACGGGACGATTCGGTGATCAGCGTGCCGCATGCCGGCGACTGTGCTTGCGGCGCAGAGCATCTTCGCCCGGCGAAACGCGGCCGGTATGCCCCTGTGGTCGATGGCTTCGGGATGCTTCGCCGACTCCCGGCGCGTGCCCGTTGGAGACCGCGCCGGGGATCCCGAAGGCGGCGCTTCAGTTCCCGGACGGGGGCGCGGAGACCGGGATCGCGCGGCCGGGGTGCTCGGCGAAGAGCTTAGTGAGGGTCGCGGCGATATCGCCCGGGGGCGGGGGTGCGACGTCGGCGACCGGGTGGTTCAGGGCGTCGAGGGACTCGGCCACGTAGGTGGGGAGACGGTCGGCAGGCCGGCGATCCAGGTCCGCCAGGGTGCTGACGCCGGTCAGGACGAGCAGGGAGGGCAGGCCGACGCTGTGGCCGCCGTCGATGTCGGTGTCCAGGCGGTCACCGACCACCAGGGCGTCGCGGGTGCCCGCGCGCAGCAGGGCGTCCTCGATCAGCGGGGCGTAGGGCTTGCCCGCCACGATCGGCTGCCGATCCGAGGCGGTGCGCAGCGCGGCGACCATGGAACCGTTGCCGGGCGCGAGCCCGCGTTCGTTGGGCAGGGTGGCGTCGGTGTTGGCGGCCACCCAGAGCGCGCCGGCGCGCAGCGCGTAGGCGGCCTCGGCCAGATCGGCCCAGGCGGTCTGCGGATTGTGGCCCTGCACCACCGCGGCCGGGGCCACGCCGTTGAAACGGCGAATCGGCTCCAGGCCGACCGCGCGTACCTCGGCCACGAGATCGTCGGTGCCGACCACCAGGACGGTGGCGCCCGGGTCCAGCCGGGTCGCGAGCAGACCGGCGGCGGCCTGGGCGCTGGTCACCACGTCGTCTTCGGTTGCGGGGTAATCGAGTTCGCGCAGATGCGCGGCCACCGCGGCGGCCGAACGGCTGGCGTTGTTGGTCACGTACATGAGCCGCTGCGCCGGGACATCCCCGGAATTCGCCGCAGGATCACCCGAAAGCGCCTGCGGCGCACCGGGAATCACGTCGTGCCCGCGATACAGCGTGCCGTCCAGATCGAGCAGTAGCGCGCCGAATCGATCCCGTAGCCGCATGGTGCCGCCCCTTCTCACTCCCCGGTCCCGGATGCGAACCGCCGCCCGGTGCGCGGGCGGCGGTCACACCGAATGTCAGCTCTCCCAGCCGACTTCAGGACCGATCGTCATCCTTGGCCGCCTCGGACCAGTCGCCGGGCGGATCTTCGATGGTCGTCACGGCCGGCTTACCGGCCGCACCGGCGGATTCGGCGATCGAGCCGGAATCCGCGGTGTCGTCATCATCGCCGAACTCGGCGGCGGCGGCACCGGAATCGGCGGCATCGAGGACCTCGGGCGAATCGTCGCTCTCGTCGTCGTCCTCGTCATCCTCGACCGCGGCGGTCCAATCCGGTTCGCCCGCTTCGTCTTCGGCGTCTCCGTCCGGCAGGGTCCAGCCCCGGCCGTCGCCGCCCTCGGCCAGATCGGCGGCCCGGTCCTCGGCGTCGGTCTCACCGTCGGTGTCGGCGGACGCGGCGTTCATGAACCAGGTCAGCGATTCCTCGTTGCGGCCGGCGGCCAGCAGCGCCTCGGCGTAGGCGTAGAACAGGCGCGCCGCGGCCGAACCGGTCCGAGCCGGATCGAGTTCGGCGGTCTGCAACGTCACCACGGCCTGATCGAACTGGCCCAGATCCATCCGGGCGCCCGCGACCACGATGCGCAGTTCGGTGGCCTCGTCGCCCTCCAGCTGCCGGGCCTCGTCGCTGCGGCCCAGCTCGATGGCGCGCTCGGGGCGACCCAGACCGCGCTCGCAGTCGGCCATGACGGCCAGCAGACCCGAACCACCGGACATGCGGCGCGCGGTGCGCAGCTCCGACAGGGCCTCGGCCCACTCCCCGGCGTGATAGGCCGCGACGCCGTTGGTCTCGCGGACCACGGCGATACGACCGGCGCGCTGCCGCGCCGCCCGGGCGTGCTCGAGGGCCAGCTCGGGATCCTCACCGAGCAGCTGCGCCACCATGACCAGGTGCCGGGCGACGGTCTCGGCATTGGACTTGTCCAGGCTCAGCAGATCCCGGCGAACCGCGGGCTCGAGGTCGGACGCCTGGATCTCGTCGGGCAGGGCCGGCTCGTCCGGGCGTCCCGCCCGGCGCTCGCTGCCACCGGCCCGCGCACCCTCGCCGCCCCGGCGGCGGTCGTCGCCGGCGAACGAACGCTCCGGACGATCGCCGCCACGCTCGGCACGGTCGCTGTCGCCGGAACCGCTGCGCCCGAAGCTCTTCCGCTCGTCGCTGCGATCCCGGTCGCCGCCACGGTTGTCGTCCCGCTTGAAGCCACCGCGGTTGTCGTCACGTTTGAACCCGCCGCGATCGCCACCGCGGTCCTCGCGGTTGTAACCGCCGCGCTCGCCACGGTTCTCCCCGCGCTGGAAGCCGCCACGGCTGTCGCCGCGAGCGTCGTCCCGCTTGAAACCACCGCGGTCGCTACCGCGGTCGTCACGGTTGTAGCCACCGCGATCTGTGCCGCCCTCACGCTTGAACCCGCCACGGTCGCCACCGCGGTCCTCGCGGTTGTAGCCACCGCGCTCGCCACCGCCGCGGTTGAAACCACCCCGGGTGTCGCCACCGCGACTGTCATCGCCACGGTTGTAGCCGCCGCGGTCGCCGCCACGATTGTCATCACGCTTGAAGCCGCCACGGTCGCCGTCGCGCTTGAACCCGCCGCGATTGTCGTCGGAACGGTTGAACGCGCCCCGGTCATCGCCACGATTGTCGCGGTTGTACCCGCCGCGGTCACTGCCACGGTTGTAGCCGCCGCTGCGCTCACCACCGCGACTATCGCCACCGCGCGAGAATCCACCGCGCTCACCACCGCGGCCATCGCCGCCACCGCGGTTGAATCCACCCCGGCTATCGCCACGATCGGAGCCGCGGTTGTCGCCACCGCGGTTGTAGCCGCCGGTGCGCTCGCCACCACGGCTGAAGCCGCCGCGCTCACCACCGCGGCTGTCACCGCCACGATTGAACCCGCCGGCGCGCTCGCCGTCACGGCTGTCGCGCGAGAATCCGCCGCGCTCACCGCCGCGGTTGTCGCCACCACGGTTGAACCCACCCCGGTCGCCGCCGCCGCCGCGGTTGAACCCGCCGCGCTCGCCACCACGGGTGTCGTCGGAGCGGTTGAATCCGCCCCGGTCAGCGCCACGACTGTCGCCGCCACGGTTGAAGCCGCCGCGGCCGCCGTCCCGGCTACCTCTGTTGTCTCTGGAGAAGCCGCCGCGCCCCGCGTTGTCGCGGTCCCCGCCGCGATTGAATCCGCCGCGCTCGCCACCGCGATCGTCGCGGTTGTAGCCACCGCTGCGCTCACCGCCGCCGCTGCGATTGAAGCCACCGTTGCGAGAGGAGCCGCCGTCGCGGCTGCCACCCTCGGCGCGGTCTCTGCCGCCCGGTCGGCCCTCGTCCCGCCGGCCGCCGAAGCCGCCGCCCTGACCGGTTCCACCGCTACTACGGCGGAAAGGTTTGCGGTCGTCGTTCTGCTCCGACACGGTGAGCCCTCTCTATAGTTTGCCTGCGGTCCCGGCCCGCGGCGCTGGCGCGCGTGAGGGTCTGACGGGAGGTCCCCGCCACCACAAATTCAATCACGCGCCGCTGAGCGTCCAAGCGGCACCGGGTGTAAAACGACGAAAGGGGACCCAAATATGGGTCCCCTTTCGTGAAGGATGTTCCGGCGGTGACCTACTCTCGTGCCGGCTCGACTATCCGCCCGTCTTCACTCCGGGCCCTCGATAGCAAAACCACACAGAATACTTCCGAACCTGAACCCGACAAGAACCCCCAGCCCGAAGGCTGAGGGTTCTTGCGAATGATGTTCCGGCGGTGACCTACTCTCCCACACCCTGTCGAGTGCAGTACCATCGGCGCTGGTGGCCTTAGCTTCCGGGTTCGGAATGGGAC